>JBHLPB010000020.1:0-16345 GCA_048939905.1 Promethearchaeota archaeon | reverse complement strand
GTTTCTCGTCAGGTTGCGGAGTATTATCTTCAGAGCGGTGGTGGTCGTCCAAGAGACTCCCTCATGATGGCCGCGTTCTGAAAACGAATAAAGGTTTGTGGGACACGCGCGCTCGCAGTACCTACTTCACTCTTCATCGTCGACCCAAGCCATTTCAGGTTGCCATGGACTGACAGACGTGTCACGTACGAACTCTTCATTCTCCAGATATCCGACCAGTTTCTGATTCATGAGGGCATCTCGAAGAATCTCCTCAATACGTTCTCTTCCATAGCCAGTTTCCCTCTGCAGCTCAGAGAGAGTCACGCTCTGACGCATTGCCACTATCTCAAGGAGAGTGTATTCCTCACGATAGCTTCTCGATCCCGGCCCCCAGAGGAAGGCTCCCATAACTCTCAGTAATACTCCTCCGGCAAGCAGTAGTCCCGACAAGAAGAAGATGGCTATGTTACCTGCCAGAAAAGGACTTGTCGTCCCGATAAGAAGCATCATCCCTCCAACCATCAGGACATAGGATAAGACAACGGCATATGTGCCCAGAACATCCGGAGATTTGCTCGAGGACATCTACTATTACTTCCAGTAACCAATATGGGCACCTATGCATTTAGAGATTGGCAGAGCCTGTGACATGTCACACAACACTCAAAACGTGACCACCTTTGAGAACAGTGTATGCAAGACCTCATTGAGGATGGCAACTTTGTCTACATCTTTCTTGATGCAAAGAGAAACTGGATTAGGAAAGTGAAGGCAGGTGAGTCATTTCACTCTAACAAAGGAATCATCCAATACGATGATCTCATCGGGCGTCCGCTTGGTCTGAGGGTCGAAAGTCACTCAGGCGCAGTCTTTCAGATTCATAGACCCAACCAGACTGATGTTCAGATAGCGATGGGAAGAAACACACAGATTGTGTACCCCAAGGATGCCGGGACAATTCTGATTGAGTGTGAGATAGTCGCTGGCTCCAGAGTCGTGGAATCCGGAACGGGTTCAGGAGCCCTCACGGGTATACTTGCCAGGGCGGTCGGTCCGAATGGGCATGTCTATACATACGAGGTCAGAGAAGACATGTTCAAGGGTGCCAAGAAGAATCTCCAACGACACGGACTGACTGAGAATGTGACAATGCATCATCGGGACATCTTGGACGGAATCGAAGAGGAAGATGTAGATGCAGTCGTCCTTGATTTAGCCACACCCTGGGATGTGGTGGATGCGGCTCATCATGCACTCAAACCCAGCCGCATGCTCGCCAGTTACAGCCCCACAATTGAACAGTCTATGAAGACGTGCAAGGCGCTTGGAGAAGCAGGCAACTGGGGGATGATCAAGACCCTAGAAGTCCTTCAGCGAGAGATTATGGTACGTGAGGGGAAGACGCGACCGACAACTTGGATGGTTGGCCACACAGGCTACATGACTTTCGCCAGATCAATGTCAGACAGGTGACCAAAACCTTATATGAGCAAGCTCACAATTTCAAGTGTCGATTATTGTTGTCGATTGTTGTCGATTATTGCTGGTAGATTATAATGTCATATCGCCACAAGAGAAGCGAATGTTCGAAGAAGACGCGAGATATACTCGAGGAGTTCGAGTATCGGAAGGAGAACAAGTACGGACTACCTCATGCTAAATCGGCAGTGAATGATACTGCCAAAAGAGAAGGAAGTAGCAGAGAGTGTGAAGAAGAAGCAAATGTCCGTGCTGACGAAACTGGAGAAGGGACTGAACAAGAAGTCCCAGTCCCACCGACGCCTGTCAACGAAGCCGAGTTCTTGGAGGAATACATCCCGATTCAGGAAGCCAGCTTTGAGGTAGAAGAGGCAAAAGAGAAGATAGAGAAGAAGCGCAAAAAGCGTAACTACCGAGAGTTCCGATCCGACGTTGTAAGCGTATAGGGGAGATTCGATATGTCAAGACCTGGGATGGACGAACTGATGTACGAGATAAAAGAGCTACGAGAAACCGTACTCGAGCTCCAAGAAACTGTGCGGCAGATGAGTGCTCGATTTGAACGCGCAGGGATGAATAGGAATAGTCCAGCAAAGGGAGGGGGCTATATGCTCCTGTCTGACCAAGGGGGCGTCATCGAAGGGGATGCGAGCTGGCTGAAACTTGTGACTCTCCTTAGAGAAGCGGACCAAGGGCTAACGGCAACAGAGCTCGCGCCGCTGTGGGGCAGGTCACGTTCCAGAACAAGTGAGGTTCTGAACATTCTAGTCCAGGATGGGCAGCTTGTCAAGTATCGTGACGGACGGACTATCCGATTTCGCACTTCATAGAGGTGCTCCCTGGCAGGTCTGCTCTTATCGAAT
Source organism: Promethearchaeota archaeon (assembly GCA_048939905.1). Classification (GTDB taxonomy): domain Archaea; phylum Asgardarchaeota; class Thorarchaeia; order Thorarchaeales; family Thorarchaeaceae; genus SMTZ1-83. The sequence goes on along the minus strand of JBHLPB010000020.1, from coordinate 14,021 downwards.
TCTGTAGGGCAATAGAATACTCGTTAGCTGCAATTCCGCGTCCCAATTAGTCTTAAGTAGAGCCTCTGAACCCTATGGTCAGAAACGAAGAACTGGCTGGGAGCGTTCGTCGTGACAAGCAAAGCGCCTGAAAAACGAGTTCACAGTGGCACTGACGACGTTGACGTCTACACCAGCAGACTCTATGAATTGAACATGCAGGCACAGGACGCGGTCAAGGATTTTGCTCTCCATGACATTGATGACATACCTGGGCTTGAGGAGAAACGCATCATCATGCATGATGCCTTCACAGAGCTCTACGATGAGATTGCAGAATTCAGTGATGAAATCAGAGGCGAGGAGTTTGATATATCCTATATTCGCGAGAGGATAACTCACTCTGAAGGAGACACGAAGGAGCAGTTGGAGAATGCTCTGAAAGAGCTGATTGCGAAAGCACAAGAAACGCTTGCAGACGTTTGGATGGCGAAGGTCATGGCCTGGCTCCATCAGGCCGCAGCAGCGAAGGGGCCCTTCATTGAGAGTGAGCATCCGGACAAGCTCAAGAGTGCTTCAGGCCACCTAGCAGAAGTCTTCACCATGCTGGAGAAGCCGTTCTCAGCGGTACCTTCAAAGGCTGACGGGACCGAGAAGCTCAGACGAGTTGCTCTTGGTCATAAGGCGTATTCTCTGATGAGTGAAGGACGTGAAGAAGAAGACAAAGAGCTAGCGGACATACTAGGAAACAACAAGACGGCTGAGGCCGAGTTCTATGATGAATTCCTAAACGAACTGATTGGAAAGGAGAGCACATTCCGTCAAGCTTTCAATCCCTTTGATGAGCTGATTTGGCGAGATATCCTGAGTTCATTCATCTTCGAAGAAGCGACAGATTTCTACAATGAGGCACTACCCTATTTCATGAAGAACAAGAAACCGCACAGACAGAAGATATCCATGATACAGTCTTGGAAGCAGAACACTGCAGGGTTGAGCGAAGTCTACTTGGCAATGACCTACAATGACATTGCAGATGCACAGATGAGAGCAGGAAACTTGGAAGATGCATCGAAATTGTACCAAGTGTCATCAGACCATTTCGGACGTGCCGAGAAATGCTTCAGGAAAGAACTTCAGCTTGTTGAGAACGCAGTGCAATCTGAATCAGACAAGAAACACAAGAAGGCTCAGTCCCTCTTCTGCAGAGCCGAAAACGCAGTACAGACACTGTCAGAACTGATAAGAATGAACAATAGAGATGAGTCAATCACTGTTCTCAAGGAGATCTTCAAGGACCTCAAGAAAGCAGAGAAACTGGCAAAGACAAGAGAGCTGACAGCCGCAATTCAAGCCGACCTGACGACCTTCTCTTTCGTGGAGGATTTGCTGAAGAAGAAGAAAAAGACTGATGCTCTTGACGGTGTAGCAGAGCAGATTGATTTTGCCAAGCAGATCAGAAAGACCTCACTTATTCAGAGTGTGAGCAAGGCCTTAGACGAAGCACGCGCTCACATGACGGATGAACCCGTGGAGTCTCTGGAGGCAATAAAGGAAGGGCTCGACACTCTTGGAATCCTTCTGAGTCTGGACCTTGAAGACGAGGAAGTAGGGAACCTGAGAAACAGGACAATAGCGATTCTAAACAATGTCAAGTATGTGATACAGTTCCAACTGAGTTCAAAGTTGCAGACCGGAGTGAAATTCATTCTATCTAGGATACTCGAGAACCTACATGCCGTGGAGTCGGCGTCCTACTACAAGGTGATTGGCGAGAGAGCACCTGCAGAGGAGCTCACTGACCTGGGTAGACTTGCCTTGGCAACCGCCTTCGCTTCCGAGGCTCAGGTCTACTCAAGGCAGGCTGAACAGTGGGCATTCAGGTCCCAAATGGAGAGATCAAACTACTTCAGCTCGTTGGCAGATGAGCTCAAGCAGTTAGAGGCGGACGACGATTCCGCAGACAGCACTATTGAGGCCCACGAGACCACAATTGGACGAATAAAGCAGACCCTAGCAGCCTTCGAAGCAGCTGCAAACGAGCTGGCCAGCGTAAAAGGAGCAGAGATACGAAGCAAGAACAATGTGGAAGCTCAGGTTCGGCAGCTAGAGGCGGTAGTTCTCAAGTTCAAAGGAGATTTGAGCCGCATCGAGGGGGCCAAGAGCGATTTTCTAGCGGAGGTCGAGCTCAAGAAGGGAGCGGATTCCAAGGCCAAGATACACTATACAGATGCCAGCGACCATCTCAGAGAGGCTGCAGGCAACTACGCTGTGGCGGCTCAAGTGTTCCAGCAAAGCGGTGACGGGCAGGCTGCACAGAGCGTGGAGAACAGAAGACAAATGGCTGACGGACTCGCACGAGTGGTGTGGGAAAACCGCCAACGCCTTGACAGGGACCAAGAGCCAGTACCCAGAGGGGACCAAGAACTCGCGGCGCTCTACATGGGTGGCGGGGGATAGACACTCGTCTTTCAGCAAATCGTTCACAGAACTGCTTCAGTGAGTCCAGGTATCCAGTCCTCTTGGCAGCTCCAACGCGCGTACTTCAGAAGATCTATGACGTCATTGCGCTCCATTTCCATCGACAAGGTTTCGACAAGATCATTGAGGAATTGCTCGAGAGCCTCAGCCAGCAGGTCGAAGTCTCTGGGCGTCATGGATTCGTCAAGAACGCTTTGCAGAGATAAGTCGACGTGGACTCTAACTCTGGATAGCCATGGATACTTTGCGATTCCCGATGTAAGAATCCTGCGAGCAGTGTGCTGCATATGTTCCGCACCAAGCACTTCAGAACACGCTCGTGCGAATCGGGTCAGTATGCACTCATTCACTAGGACACTCTCTCGCTCCATTGAGATTCTATGAACGTGGCCAGAGAGAATGAGATCTCCAAGCTCCTTGAGCACCCTCTCTCTTTCCTCTTGGTCCAGCTCACTAGTGATGGGCTCTAGCGTCGTTCGGCCATCAAGACGTCCGACCACAGCGATGGTCACTGTAGATAGGCCCAGGGGATTGACAGGGTCCAAGAGAGTACTTAGCGCCCTTTCAGAGATTTCAAGAATGTCGCGTTCAGTTGGTACATACTTCACGTGCACAGCATTGTACCAGCAAGCTTCTGAGATTGAGTCGCGAACCTCCTTCAGAGACAGCGAATATTCTTCGGTAAGATTGGATACGGTTATTGAGGTTTCCAGTTTTGACACCAAATCCCTCGCCAGAGTTTGATTTCCTGAACTCTCCATCCTGTCTAGAGCTCCCTCCCAATCGTTTCTCCTCATTACAAGCGATTGAGGGGCTACTCTGTCTAACGTGAACGTCTTCATCACATACTGATCGAACTCTGCAAAGAGACCTCCATCGATGCCGTCAGATTCTTTGAGGACTTCAAAGCTCTGTTTGAATTCTCGAACTACGCGTCTTAACCGACTTCTGAGCTCAGTAGTTTCCCTTGCAACGGCAAGAACACCCACAACCCAGTCATTTACTTCAACAATGAATGTCGTATCAGATCCATAAACCGTTTTCCAGCCAGTCTCTTCAGAGCCTGCGACCTCAGCGAGAAAGCTCCCCATAGCTGTAACGAATCCCGAAAGAAGCTGAGGGTCAATCCCACCGATGACAAATTCATGAGAGTAGGGTGAAAGACCAGTGTGCTTGTTGAGTACGAATAGCACTTTCTCATTTGAGTCGAAGCCGGCATTGGATTGTCTTGTCAGTGGTTGTCCCTCACAACTTACTCTTACTTCTCACGTCAATCCTGGGACTGCCCTAATCGTAGAGTTGCGAACAAGAACTGACTGATGATGATTGCTCTGTTCTTCAGTACGCACTAGGCCGTTGCTTCTTCTCTTGTCGCTGACACACGGTAGCGGCCGGAATCCCGATTCTCTGTGGGTGGACTTCCATATCATTGTTCAGGTCTAACCTCTCACCTTGTCATGACACTGCATAGCTCTCTTGAACCTGAGTTGCCGCCATTGGCGTCGTATACAGACGTCGCGCCTTGAAGGGCACGAAAGCTACTCCACCTGCGTGGAAGAATTTCGAAAACCACTCGACATATGTCAACCTGAGCGTATGCATGAATGCTAGGAGACCCTCAAGGATGCCAACGATGAAGGTTCCAATTATCGCGCCCAAGAGTGGCAAATGGGGATAATGCGGCGCCAGGGGATCACTCGAGTGTACTTCATGCGGAATGAACTCGATGCCAAACAAGTTGAGTTCTGGGAATGGTATGTATATTACTGCCGGGATCAGGGTGAAGAAGACTCCGCTCAATATGACGTGAACAGTGTTCAAAGCGAAGATACGAGCATAGCTCACTGTGTGGCTTATCATACCGATGGCGTACTCCAAGAACAGAACAAAGCCATCCATCCCTCCCTTGAACGATGCTAATGCCATTATCACAAACGGGACTATGAATGTTGCCAACGACCACAGAAGAGGGCTAACAGGAATCGCGGGATAGATGCCATTGTCGCCAATGCCATATCCGATGCCAGCAATGGGAACCCAAAGGTTCACCTGACCGGTTGGATTGAACCAATCATTGACACTGCTATAGCTAACACCGAAGAGCAGATTGATGAAACCATAGTAAAGTACAAAGTAGGATATTCCAACAATAGCATCACGGCGGTCATGATGCTTTATCTTGTTATAGATGTTCAGCAGAATACCCAACATGATGTGAATAGCGCCGATCTCGATGGACAGCTTCAGCATGTGAGCCGCTCTGTATGGGTTAGAAATCACATGACCATGACCATCATCTATGTGGTGGGCAAACGTAGGCCATAACGGTTCAAACACGGTTTCAGCGCCGAAGAAGCTCCCGAACAAGAATCCTCCAAGTATCGCAAACAGCCCCATCATTATGAGACCTTCTGCGCCGGCTTGAACATACCCGAGAATTTGACCCCAATCGTCACCCCTCCTGTTTGCACGCCACGCAGCCAGACCTATAATAAGAATGAGAAGACCCTGCCCTATGTCTGCAAACACGAATCCGAAGATCAAAGGAAAAGCTAGAAACATAATCTTCGTTGGATCAAGGTCGTGCTGAGAGGGTGTCCCAAAGGCACTCACGACTCCCTCCGTAGGCTTCATGACTGAGGGATTGTCAAGATACGTGGGCGATTCGTACTCTGCGAAATCAGGGTGTTCGAACTTGATGTCTACCACCGCGCCAGTCTTCTCACGCAGAACGGACTCAAACTCCTCCTCCATTCCTTCGGGCATCCAGCCCCATGCTTTGACCGACTGCTCTGTGTAGACGAGGTACTTCTTGACCTCAATTCTTTGTTTCTCAATCTCTAGAATCTCCCAAGCGGCAAGAACTCTTGGACCCCACTCTTTTGCAATAGCCTTCTTCCTTGCATGTAGTTGAGCAAGCTCTTCCTCCAGCTCTACAATCTTCTTCTCGGCATCCTCGGCAACCTTGTGGGGTTCTCCTTCTGCCGCTGCGGGCATTGTGAAGGATTCGAACTCCATGGCAGAGAGAATTCGCTCGACTGCATCACGACGTTCAATGGGGACACTCGCAGTGGCCACAGATACACCCCTCTTCAGTGGGATGTGTTTGAAAGCATACGCCGCCTCTGTGACTTCCTTCAGACTCCACTCCAGCTGTGACACTCTACCGGTCGGAACCACACCTGCAACAGTGAAGGTGTATTCAGTAGCCCCAATACGACTTGGATCCAGTCCTAACGGCTCAAGTGACATCGCTACATCTCTGATTGCACGTTGCTTATCGAGCTCAAGCTGTGCTGCAGCAGTTTCAGAGTCGATTTCTAGAACCCCTGGTTCAACTGATTGTATGACCTCAGCAGCATGAGCCAGAGTTCCAGTCAACTCTCGGTCGTCAATCTCAACCTTGATACCAGAGGCCCTTCCAGGTTCTATGCCGAGAGAATGGAGTATCTTGGTCAGCCTATCAGATGCCACGAATACGGTTTCCTCGTTTCGAGACCTCTTGACTTCAACAACTGTAGCCTGGCGGGTCACGTCTATGAACTCAAAGTGCCCGAACTCCTCAAGGGCAAGCAAGACTTCCCTCTCATAGTCCTTATGGGACACGACCCTAGCAATGATCATCTCTGCGGGACTCATTCGAAGGCCCATGGTATCACCTTTGGATTGGTGGCCAGGCTCCCTGTGAAGAAAGCCCGTTGGATTGGGCCACTTGATGCTAAAGATAAACGTTGTGAAATGCAGTCACGTCTGTGCGTATCAGTCGAAGGCAAAGGTGAATCTTTATCAAGGGCATGAGATTGCAATGGACAGCCCGCTACAGCGTGAGGAATACAGTAATGTGCGCTGCTCAAGACGAGATTGACCTGATACATGACGCGGAAGACGCTGCTAAGAAGAAGCTAGCTGAGGCCGATGCCAAAGCCAAGAAGATTAGGGAGAGCGCGGAGAAGGAGGCCAAAGAGCTCCTGGAGAAGGCCGAGAAGGACGCAATGAAGGCCGCTCAGCGTTCAAAGGACGGTCTGCAAGAAAGACGGACGAAGATAGAATCCAGAATCCTGAAGGATACTGAGAAGACTGTCAAAGAAACAGAGGAGTCAGCTCGAGGCAACGTGAAGAAGGCGATCAAGATCGCCTACAAGATGATCTCTGGGGAGGAGTGATATCATGGAGGGCGTGACCAACATCATCGAACTCATCGAGAAAAAGATCGACACCGAAACTGTGAGAATCATCGCCGAGGCTGAGAGATTCAAGGCTGAGCGTCTAGCAAGTGCGAAGAAGCGGGCAAAGGAAATTGAAGAAGATATCGCAGGGAAGGCACAACGCGAGGCTGACTCTGAGATTGCCAGGTATGAGGCCAGCGCCAAGTTGAGAGCGAAGTATCGAATCCTTGAAACCAAGGAAGCATTGATGAAAGAAGTTTTAGACTCTGCTTGGGAAGAGATCACGAAGGGTGTCAAGGGCAAGTCATATGCCCAGAATGTCACGAGATTGGCGATAGACGGAGCTGTTCCGCTCCAAGAGAGCGAGATTGAGCTCGTTCTACCAGAGGGGCAGAAAGCAAACCTCGATACGTCAGAGATTGCAGGCGCCATCACAAAAGCAACGGGCATCAAGACGAAAGTCAGCATTTCAAAGGAAACTGTGAGAGCCACGGGCGGCGTAATTGTGAGGTCCAAGGATGGATCAAAGTGGGTAGATAACACCTACGAGGCACGACTAGAACGGCTCGACACGAAAATCAGGGACTTGGTTTCCTCGACCTTGTTCGGCACTACTACTCCAGAGTAGATTGAACGGGTTGAGTGCCCGTTCAGGGTCTACTTCTGATTCGTTTCCAAACTCACTAACCGACTAGGCCAGGTATGTATCCCAAGAGTAGGAACGCAATGACGAAACCGTAGATGGCAACAGCCTCAATGAACACGACATAGAGAATACTCTTGCCGAAGGTCTCTGGCTTCTCCGTGATTGCACCAAGTGCAGCCGCTGATGCGGTACCCATCCCCAAGGAAGCGCCTATTCCAGCAAGGCCAATGGCAAGGCCTGCACCGATAGCAAGGCCAAGTATCGCCCAGCCTGCGCCCTCGGTAGTCTGCAGCGGCACAAATCCGGAACCTGACGTCACACCCAGTGCCTTGACAGCAGTCGGTGCGTCGAACATCGCCAGTGCTGCCGCAGCAACGGTGAACACCAAAGCACCCAGTGCAAGCATGAATAGGTTCGTTGTCCATTTGTTGATTTTCACTGAATATTGTCCTCCAGTTACCAAATTGTAATCATTCGCCTGATGTTTTCGGGAGACTCTCCTCTTTCTAAACCTACCGCAATGGAACGGATGTTACGAATCTCGAAGTACTTCAGGTTGAAGAAGCCCAAGACAGTTCCGATGTGGAATGGAAAAGCAGTCAGTTGAAGCATCACTTTCTTGGCGACGTAGTCCCCAATTGCCAATTCAACCTCGGATAAGTCGTTGGTTTCCTCATATATCCTTGCCAGCCTTCCTGCAAGCTGAGCGTACCTTGTAGTTCCAAGCCGATTCAACACTTCTCGCCAGTTTGCACCGACCCGTATGACTTCAAGTAGTGCCTGAGACTTACGGGTGAAACGGACGAGAGAGAGATCAACCACACGTGACTCAAGTGTGAGAGCCAGAGCCCGTATTAGGGTCAGAACGTTCCTCAGGTCAACCCTTGCCTCCAAGACACCTAAGATGCGCTCCTGTTCTCCACTGGGAAAGTCCGCTAAGGCGTCCAGCACAGTCCTGAGATACCACTCTTCAACAGCCACCTCGAGAGGTGCTGTAGATTCGAACTCCTCATATGCTGGGAATCTAGTAAGAAGTGCAATCTTGACATCCCAGTAAGGGAGGATGTCAACCGCCTTTCTTACGGAGCCGGCATCAACTATTTGCTCGAACTCCGTTGCCTGTTCTGGTGACGTAGGTACTAGGAACTTCAGTATCTCGTCCCTGTCCAAATCCACGTGAAGTCCCCTGATAATTGACTTAATGCTATCTGCCAGGAACATGTTCAAGTATGTCTGAGTGAAATCCCGCACTCGACCAGTCAGTGTCCGGGTCAGTCTATAGCTCACGTCCGCGAAGTCATTGGACAGAATAAGTCCCAGCTCTGCTGGCTCCGGAGCTCGTTGAGAGAACTGGCTTGAGATTAGTGGACCATAGTAAGTACCACCAAGGCCTCTGATGAAATCCTCATAAGTTGCAGACTGCAGAAGCCGTTCATAGTCGCCGACGCTCAGGAACCGCGACTTCAGACCCCTGATTCGTGCGTTTATGTATCCGTATTCGTTTGCAGCCCGTGAGGCCATCATGAAACACCTTGGTTATCCATTTGCGGGGATGACGAGTTCACAATGCAGCCATCATTTAAGGTTGACGAAGAGTGTGTGGTCAGACTCCTGAATAGTAGAAGAATTCAAATAACGGAACAAGCACTTGGCTCTCAGTTGGTCGCCATGACAGAAGAAAGTGGAGAACTAGCACGCACGAGAGATGAATACTTCAATCTGGGGTCAATCTTCAGGAACTCTGCTACCATCACCTTTGTCATCCAGATAGCTGCAGTGATTCTGATGGTGGGTTCGCTTACTGCCTACGCAATCGGCGACCTATTCCTCGCACTATATCCTGATCTTCAGATACTTCTACTACTGATTGTCAGCATCATCTTCTTGGTCATCTTCCTCGCAGCCATTAGTGTCTTCATCAGATTCTCAAGGAAGATCGGGAATGCGGTTGTTGGTCCGGGAATTGAGAAGGTGCCATTCAACACACCAAGGGTCAAGACAGTTGTAGTGATGTACGGAGTACTGGTAACGCTGATGGCAATTACAGGCTTGTACATCTGGTATCTGGTTGATCTGAACTTCCTGGTTCCAATCACAGCTCAGCATGCTTCACTGCGTTTGTTTGGACTAGCGCTTGGAGGATTTGTGGTCGCCCTTCTTGTCCAGATAATCGTGGCCGGAGTGGGGCGAAGCGCCACTCGTATCATCATTGAAGTACTAGACGCAGATGACGATGATGAGTTCATGAGGTAGATTGCCCCGTTTCATCTTTCCCTGGGAGGTCAAACTCCTCATAGATCTCTTCAGGAGACGGGGTGTATTTCCCCCTCTCCGTTGCCTTATGCTCAAGTCTATCGTAGTAGCCAATTGTGACGTAGACACTGTACACACCAAAGACAAACCCAACCAAGGCACCTATGATTGCACCTGTTGTTGCCCCTTCTGGTCCCCACATCGATGAGCCTAGAAAGCTGCCGACATATAGAAGAATGATGACAGAGCATGGCAGCTCAGATCCTACAGCAAGCCATCGTCCCATTCCGGCGAGACCAGACTGCCTACTCTCGTCCGACTGACTCATCTACAGCACACTCAGTAGGCGCGAATACAGGCAATCTCTGACTTAAGCATGTTGAAGTGCCGCTGGGTCAACGCTTTTGTGCTGGAATCTCAATGACATCATGAGGCGGTCACACTGAAAGTCAGTCTGACGTACGGCGAATCCACTCTAGAGCTCGATATTCCTGAAGAGAATCTTGCTGGGAAGGTAGTCCCGAGGCAGGTCGCAGCCAAGTCAGACATCGAAGAGGAGCTTAGTCGTGTGCTCATCAACCCTCATGGACCCCTTCTCACGGATATTGCGCGAAGCAAGAACGTCTGTGTGTTGGTTGAGGACCATACCAGAAGCGAACCACACTGGGAGCTCATTAGTGCAGTAGTACCTCTTCTTGTCGACGCAAGCAGGGTACAATTCGTTATCACCACGGGCTCTCATGAAGTAGAACACCCCGGCAACCTTGAGATTGCCGGGATGATAAGAAGGGCAGCCAACGAAGCAGGCATCGGAACCTATGATGTGACAATCAATGACTGCCATGGAGACGACTTCGTGAATCTAGGAGAAACCAGTAGAGGTACTCCGCTGATTGTAAACTCGGCGGCAGTGGGCCACGATGTCTACGTGCCCATCGCTGACATGAAGGCACATTACTTCGCAGGCTACTCAAATGCCCTCAAGGACTTCCTCCCGGGAATCTGCGCGTTTCATACAATAGAGGCAAACCACTCGATGGCTCTTGATCCGAAGTCGACCTTCGGGAGACATCCATATCATCCGGATCCTAGTAGAAGGGACAATCCACTTGCAGATGACATGCGAGAGGGAGCTGAGATTATCACTAGAGATGCAAAGGTCTTCACTCTCTCAGTAATCTCGAGCGCTGGGAAACTTGTGTGGGCCGACGCAGGACATCTGGAGCCAGTGATTGCAGGAGGAATCGAATTGCTGGATAAAACTGCAAGTTTCACCGTGAAGCCTGTAACTAATGCTGTCATCTCTCCCGGAGGATATCCTCAGGACATTAGCCTTTACCACGCCCAAAGAGGGCTGGAGCTTACTAAGAATGCAGTGAGTGACCGGGGTGAAGTGCTGTTCGTAGCTGAATGCAGAGAAGGGGTGGCACCTCCAGAGGCAGTCGAGAACTTCTACAACAAGCTCAAAGCACCTCTTGACAAGGTGATTAGCTCAATCAGTGGGAAGTATCACCTGTATGAACACAAGGCGTACAAGTTCGCTGAACTGCTAAAACGTATCTCCGAGGTGAAGATGTACACTGAGCTCGATAGAGAAACTGTTGAGTCGGCTCACATCACGAAGGTGGAAGACCCTCAAGCCGTGATCGATGAGTGGATATCAGCGAACCCGAAGACTCAGATTCTCGTGCTGGACAAGGCCAACAAGATAGCTGTCTATGCTGAATAGTCCCAAGTCATGCCGGAAACTGCATTGTAAAGTTCCTTGTATCTCTCGAATCCTCTTTCATAGACAGCGCGATTCTCCTTAGCAGGCTTGAGAGGCTCAGAAGGTCGAACCATCTCTTCGGCGGCATGCGCAACCGACTTGAACAGTCCAACACCATTACAGGCGAGAATGGCGGCACCAAGTGCGGTGGCCTCTTCCATCTCCGTTCTGACTACAGGGATTCCAAGGACGTCAGCCTGAACCTGCATCCAGAATTCACTTCTGGCGGCCCCACCGGTAACCCTGACCTCTTCGGTCGGCAGCTTTAGCTCGCGCATGACCTCTAGGTTTGTACGCATCTCATAGGAAACCCCCTCAAGAATCGACCTCACCATGTGAGCCCTTGTGTGACCCAAGGCCAGGCCAGCAAAGACCCCTCGAGCGTGAGGGTTCCAGTACGGTGCACCAGCACCAACTAGGTGAGGTATGTGGATGATGCCTTCAGAACCAGCTGGTACCGCGGCGGCTCCCTCTGTCAGAATCTCGTAGGGGTCCACGCCACGATCCTCAGCAATTCCTACTTCAGTGCTTCCAAGTTGATCACGAAACCAACGCAAGGCAGATCCTGTGGTGAACATGCTGGCCTCTACAACAAAAGCACCGGGGACTACGTGCCTACTACAGAGAACTCTCCGTTTTGAGTCCAATCGTGGGCTGTTTGAGAATGCCAGCATGAAGGTACCAGTTCCTGTGGTCGACTTGATTCTGCCTCGACGGACAACACCGACACCAAGAGCGGCACACTGCTGGTCACCACCTCCGGTCAAGACGGCGGTCGCTTCACACAATCCAGACTCCTTTGCCGCCTTCTTAGAGACCATATCTACATGGCTTCCGGAGATTAGAGGTTCAGGTAGCTTGTCAGCTGGGACACCAAAGGAGTCGAGGAGAGTGTCAGACCACTCTGCTCTGGAGATATCGAACATCATCGTTCTACTTGCATTCGAATGGTCAGTGATTGTACGGCCCGTTAGCCGAAATACTATGTAGTCATGAACCAGGAGAAACTTGTGGGCATTCCTGAAAACGTCAGGCTCATTCTGTTTTATCCAGATTATCTTAGGCGCAGTGAAATATGGATCAACGGTTAGTCCAGTAGTGGAGTAGATTTCCTCCGCTGGAACCTGTTCGCGTATCCAGTTGCATTGATCAACGGTCCTGCGATCCTGCCAGACGATTGCGCGCCGCAGAGGATGACCACTCTCGTCCACAGGAACAACTGTTTCCCTCTGATTTGTTACACTCGCCCCAATAATGTCATCAGGGTTCACACCAGATTTGAAGCACTGCGCGAGGGTCTGGCATGTTGCGCTCCACCAGCTTTCAGCATCTTGCTCCACCCACGAGGGGTTTGGAAAATGGTTCTGGAACTCTCGGTAGGCCTTCGCTACGACTTCTCCATCTGGTTTGAATATCATAGAACGAACGCCAGTCGTGCCGGCATCAATGGCTAGTACAAGCTGCCTCATCCTAGACTCACAAAGCAGCTGGGAGTGAATCTAGGATAAGAAGCCTTCGTGAAGACAAGAAGTGTAGGTTGAGTCTAGCGATAGCTTGCTTCCGACTCTATGACTTCCAGCAAATGTCTTCTCGGGCCAATAAGCCGCATCTTCAAGCGGCGGTTTCGTTGGATCTCACGCTCTCGCTTCATAGCTTCGCCTCTGGTAGAGCATTCCTCAAGGTAGACAAGGTATTGCGGCTTGTGCATTCTGAGATAGGCTGCGGACTTCGATGTGTTAGAGAGATGTTCAGCGAATCGTCGATAGAGGTCGTTTGTTTGACCTGTGTAGTATGTTCCATCCTCGGTTTCGATTATGTAGACGAAGTACATATCAGAGCGTCCTTGGAAGTCGGGTATCTCGCTTATGATAAAGGCCTTTCTAATAGCCAGCTAACACCAGCAGAATACAGTTTCAAGTTGCACGTAGCAAGGAGGTCAGCCGTTGGAGAAAGCCTATAACAAATCGATATCTCATCCCAACTGAGCTAAGATGACAGAGGCCGCTGCTCTTGTCACTGGTTGTGCGGGCTTCATAGGTAGCAGTCTGGTTGACCATCTTCTCGAAAGAGGTCACACTGTTATTGGTGTGGACAATCTCCGGACTGGGAGCCTAGACAATATGAGAGCAGCAGTGGAGAACCCGCGCTTCAAATTCCTGCGGAAGGATGTTTGCGAGGAGGATTGGTGCTCAAGCATAGAGTCGGAAATCGACATCATCTATCATCTTGCGGCCATTTCTTCTGTCAAGCTGTCAATTGAAGACCCCCTACTAGTCCACAGAATCAATGTAGGATCAACCGTGAACGTCCTAGATATGGCCCGGAGTAAGGATGTGCAAAGAGTCGTGTTCAGTTCTAGTGCTGCAGTGTACGGAAACCCTCCGGAGATGCCAATCCACGAGGACACCCCCCTGTCCCCACTGAGCCCATATGCGGCATCCAAGATTGCAGCTGAACACTACATGCGGGCTTATAGCATGACATACGATTTCGAATCGGTTGTCCTTCGGTACTTCAATATCTACGGTCCAAGACAGGCATACTCGGAGTATAGTGGTGTAGTTTCGATATTCATTAATCAGGCTCTAGCAGGACTGCCAATCACAGTGGAGGGGGATGGTACTCAAACACGGACCTTCCTCCACGTTGATGACACTGTGAGAGCAACCTGTCTTGCCGGAGATATCGCTGCCGCGGCTGGAGTGACCATGAACATCTGTGGCGAAGA
>JBHLPB010000243.1:3390-4032 GCA_048939905.1 Promethearchaeota archaeon | reverse complement strand
ATGATGCACGGTGAAAACAGGCGTGTGAAATAGTAACAAATGCAAGCGGGAATAATGGATTGGTTTGCCTCCAATCTCGGGTTGTCTATAGCCCTCTTTGGAATTCTTGCTGTCGTGTTGCTAGCTTTCTACATCAGAAAATACGTACGCATCTTCGATCCTAACATCTTCTACGTACATCTTCGAAAGGGAAAGGCAATCAAGCAGGGCGAAGGTGGAATGGTTGTACGGATTCCATTCTTGGACAGGATACTTGCAGTTGACAGAACAGTGCAACAGCTGAACATCTCTGCAGAGTCTGTTCTGTCCAAAGAGAAGCAGAAGATTCGATTGAGTGCCGTCCTTCAATGGCAGGCAGAGAACGCAATCGCTACGATCAACAACGTGAAGTGGGGGGAGATTCCTCCCAGGCTGACTGCAATCATCGAGTCCGTTATTCGTACATCCTGTGCGCAACTGTCTGTGGAGATGATTCTAGAGGAACGACAGCTAATAATCGAGGCCATCAAGAAGGAGCTCACAGACATTGTGTCTGAGTGGGGGTTGAAGATAGTAACGGTAGAGTTGGTAGACGTCGTCGTGGTCAACGATTCATTCCTCAGCGACATGTCAAAGCCACGAGAAGCAGAGATGCACAGACTG
>JBHLPB010000243.1:0-3380 GCA_048939905.1 Promethearchaeota archaeon | reverse complement strand
GTTGTCGCGAATCAGTCGAGATTCAGGAGTTCTGAAGCAGAGATGCACAGACTGGCTCAGATAGCTCTAATCGATGCAGAGCAGGCCACTGGTCTTAAGGACATCGAGAAGACTCGGACTCTTCGCGAGAAAGAGATTGAGAGGGACAAGCAGGTCGGTGTTCAGGAACAGTCTCAGCTCCGGGCCATCCAAGAGTCAGAGAAGCAGAGAGAACAGAGCGTACTTGAGATCGCGCTCCAGAAAGACTTGATGCAGAAGCGCTATGAGAAGCAGCAAGCGGAGGTTGAGGCCGCAAAGGACCTAGAGGTTGCCAAGTTTGGGGCTGAGGCTGAAAAGCAACGGAAGATAAAGCAGGAAGTCGAAGTCCAAGCGCAACGAATACTACAAGAGGCAAGGGCCGAGGCCGAAAAGATAAGCGTGGTCGCGGCAGCCGATGCAGAGAAGATACTGAAGGTCACCCAAGCTGAGGCCCAAGGTATCAAGAAGACCCTTGAAGCTGCAAAGGACTACTCTCCACAGGCATTCGCTAGAGACTTTCTGCAGACTCTACCCAAGATCTACGAACAGATTGACATAGGTGACATAACCCTCTTCGGTGGAGCCGGAGGAAATGGCGGCGACGGCACTGAACAAGGTGGAGGCGCGAGTGCCTTCCAAGTGTTCGGTAATGTACTGTTGCCAATGATTCTGATGGCGAGAATCATGGGCTTTGACTTCAACGGGCTCATGAAAGAGTCCCTCGGTAACATGGCGCTCCAAGAAGGGGCCACTGGGTAGGCAATAGACAGTCCTTGTCCCATGAGAATCGGGGCTCCATATAGCGGAGCCCCCATCATCTTCTTTGTGAGTAGCTTCTCTCGAGCTTCTACATTCCCTTGTAGCACGGCTTCGCCAGCATATTCACAAGTTCCTTTCTCAAGGTATGCTCCTGCACAAAACCGCTCAGCTCTACGTCGCAGAGTCTGATCAGAGGTAGTTCAGGAAGCTCACCTTCGAGCTTCTCTGCTCCGGGTTCATCGACATTGATTGATTCAAGAATGGAGCTGGTGATCTCCATCTCATCCATCATTCTCAATAGCTGGTCGTACATCGGGTCGCACCAGAAACAATGATGCGACCTGTAGAACTTGATGCATGTTTCTCGGCCGCATGGTAAGTCAGATGTATCACGCCAAATTGGCAACAGACATACGAACTTGACACCCTTAGTTGAGTCCCCCTCGACTCTATCCTCAACCCAAATCTCGCCCTCAAGGTTTCTGACGATGTTGTCAACCAGAGTCAGACCTAGACCCCTTCCCACAATCTGTGCATCTGGCCTTCCTGTCCTCTTGAAGACGAATTCCTTCAGCTGGTCCGGGATTCCTGGTCCCTTGTCTGAGATCTCTATCCTGACCATTCCATCCGAGTTATTTGCCTCGGCCATCACTTCAATCTCAACTTGCTCTTCCTCACTATGCATCGCCGAATTGTGAACTATGTTGAAGAGAACATGCTCAATGAACTCGTGACCACGAATGACGAATTTCCCTTCATCGATGTTGGTATTGACTATCAGTTTCTTCCATGGGAAGTCACTCTTGACAGACTGCAGCGCGGCCTGAAGGTGTGAATGAAGGTCTGTTTCACGCTTTGAGGGAGGGTTGTCTCTGAGGCTGATTATGGACCTCATATTCGCGATCATTCTAGCCGACCTTCTCACATTCCAAGATGCCTCTTGAATCATAGAGGCCAGACTGTCAGGGATTTCTAGCTGTGACTCTATCAGACCCATAGCGAAGAGGATGGCCTGGTTGATGGAGTTCAGGTCATGTGTGGCAACATCAACGAGGAGGTCCGTCCGTTCAACTTCAAGTCGTTCTCTCTGTTCAGCTAACTTCCTTCTGTGAATGTCCTGCGCCATGAAACCTATTCTTCTCGGCCCGTTTCCGCCTTTCAACGGACCAGCTGTGACTTGTACCCAGATCGCTGTACCGTCAGCCTTTCGCATCTGCATTTCTACACCCGTTACACTTGCTCCCTCCAGTATCCCGGACATTGCCATCCGCGTAGCTTTGAATGAATCTGGATCCGTGGGAAGGAATGACTCTATATTCCTTCGAATCATGCTCTCTTCGCTGTGCCCGAGCAATTGGCTAGCGGCACGATTGACCTGGAGCACGACGCCACGTGGGCTGAGTGTGAAGTATGCAATTGGAGATGATTGATACAGCTGTCTATATCGTGTTTCCGATTGCTCAATTGCGGCTTCCAGCTTGAGTTGTTCAGTCATGTCTCTGACTATGCTGACTGTTGCTGGCCTACCTTCATAGGCGAATTGAGAAGTACTCATTTCGACCAGCACTGCGCGTCCATTCTTGGTCAACATGCGTAGTCTAAAGCTTGACCTAGGAGTGTCTCCAATCTTGAGATCTTCAGTCTGTTCTTTGTATGCGTAGGCTGTGACAGGATCTAGCAGTCTCGAGAAGTCAGTTCCAAGCAAGTCTGCTTCCTCATACTCTAGAATACGTAGCAGTGCCGGATTCACCATCGCAATCTTGGCATCTCTGACCACGACAATTCCTTCATTTGCCATCCGGAGTATGCTCTCATATCTGTCCTCGGTTCTTGGAGTGCGCCTGGGCTTGTCGTCACTCAAGGAAGTGCATCTCCGGCCTGGCTCTTACGACAACTTCTGATGAAGCACTGGTCAATTGCCATGATGCGTCAAACAGAATATCGTCTTTTCGACTCCAATTAACCTTTGTTGGTGTCGAAATCCTCTGTGGCCATGTCGTCTTCACAACATTTTAATAGTTATTTAAATGTGAGAATGTCGGGAGATAATGTGACAACTGAACAGCGAGAAGTCCTCAGTCTTTCTGACACGCAGAACTTAGTACGTATCTTTAGGGCACTAACAGATGAGTCCCGACTGAGGATAGTTCACCTCTTGATGAACGTTGACAGAATCAGTGTTTCCGAAATCGCAAGCGAATTGGACCAGCATATAAGTGGTGTAAGCCATCACTTGCGAATCCTTCGAGACCTTGGCTTCGTGAAGCGGGAGAGAGAAGGAAAGTGGGTCTACCACTCACTGGATGACGACTGCATCGAAGACATGATGAGGAGAGGGTTGGAGCATGTTGGTGGAAAGTGATCAATCATGCTCGCACTGTGCCCGGCATGAAGAAGAGGACAGCAACTCCGACATCCGCCAAAAGTATGCCATCACCGCTTTGTCAACGCCAACATGGGTTCTTGCTATAGCGACAGAGTTCATCCTGTTCAACACTCCTGTTGTCTACATTCTATCTCTAGTAGTAATGTTGCTCGCAGGGAGGTGGATTATCCCACGCGGCATTAGGGGTGCCGCAAGTATCCACTTGGACATCAACTTC
>JBHLPB010000019.1:0-16382 GCA_048939905.1 Promethearchaeota archaeon | reverse complement strand
TTCCAAGGCCTAAGAGAACTGATGGAAACCCTCGATGTAGAAGTCATACCTATATCTTTCAAGAGTGTAGCTTCGGAGGATCCTAAGGGCAAGGTGAAGGGCATCACCGAACTAACAGGTATTTCCTCTGTGAAGATGGTGCCCGTCGTAAAGCGACCCAAGACCAAGATGCAGAACATCCTGTTTTTCCTAGAGGCGGATGAATACGCTAGTCCGTTTGACATATGCGTTGCGTACGACGCTGGTTTCGATGTCGTGGTGCCCTATCCACGAGTAACGAATGACAATGTCACCACTCTTGTTCAGGATGCCATCTTCTCCAGGGGTGTGAAGGGCGTGAAAATGACGAGTTTCTTCCTAGGAGGTCGTGACGTGCCTATTGCCCGAAAGATGGCCAGAGATGTGAAGAAGGCCATGGTCAAACCATTTACGACAGCTGTTGTCGTTGACCCCCATGGAGCGTTCACCACATCGGCTGCACTGGTTGCAAAGGCAGAAGCTTCACTTCCAGCTATGGGCCTGAAATCCCTCAGTAAGGCAAAGGCACTCGTACTCGCCGGCACCGGCCCCGTTGGTGAAAGTGTCGCTGCACTATGCGGAGCTGCAGGTGCAAAGACCACTCTGACGTCCAGAAATGCCAAGCGTGCCAGAGAGGTTGCAGACCGCCTGTCGACTGACGAATTCAAGATTAAGGGTATCCAGGCCTCAACGCCTGAGGAAACACAGGCAGCATTGGAGAAAGCAACTCTTGTCTTTGTGACCGGGGCTCCAGGCGTACAGCTAGTGACCAAGGACCATCTTGAGAATGTGTCTGCCAACCAGATACTGCTTGATGCAAACGCCGTTCCTCCGCCTGGCATTGCAGGTCTGAAACCGAGTGATGACTTGAGAGAATTGGCCCCTGGCAAACTGGGTATTGGACCATTGGCCGTTGGCGACCTGAAGCTCAAGGTTCAAAGAGATATACTGAGGGATGCACGTGAGATGGGGAAAGGGATCTACGATGATGCTTCGGCACTCGAGACGGCACGTGCCATATTGAATGAGTTGGTACTCACAGGCAAGATCCATCCACCTGAACAGCTTGTGAAGGCAAAATAGGGGGCGAATGCTCCCCCCTACACTTTTTTACCGTGGCACCAGAGGAACCAGATCATGATTCTCTCATCTTCTCCTGTCCTCCTGTTTTGGTTCAAGAGTCTAATACTGCATTCTCTCACTGTAGACCCATGAATCTGATTCTGAATGACCCTCCATACGGCACTGAACGCTAGTAGAACGGACTGCGCTTGGCGATGTCTTTGAAGAAGGAGAATCCCGAGATCGGAGTGAATATCTTCCTGATTGGGGATGCAGTTTCCTGCGCGATATCGGGTCAAAAGACCCCTGATGGTTACTATAATCTAGAGCGGATGATTCGTGCTTTGGTTGCGAAGAATGTGACTATCAAGTGCTGTGGGACCTGCCTGGATGGCCGTGGATTGAAGGAGGATTCTCTAGTTACTGGGATGGACCGGGGCAGCATGAGTGAGCTGGCCAGATGGACCTCCGAATCCGGAAAAGTAATCACGTTCTAGGAATGTTCAGTTGTCTGGCAAGAGCAATGAGTGGGGCCCAAGTCGAATAGAGAAGTCAGACCGGGGAACGAACTATGACGCGCACACGAGATGTTCTCGAAGCATTGGCATCGGGAAAGATCAGTATAGAAGAAGCAGAGAAGGAGATCAGTAGCGCGGCACTCGCAAAGGTTGGCGAAATCGGCATGATTGACGTGAACAGACAAGTGCGCAGTGGTGTGCCAGAAGTTGTCTTTGCTGAGAGCAAGACCCTACAGAATCTAGTGAAGATTGTTGAAGTCGTAATTGAGCAGAATGGTGTAGCACTTCTCACGAGGGTCACTCACTCAAAACTCAAGGGGTTAAAAGCCGCACATACAAATCTGACCTTTGATGTATCTGGCGAAGATGATCATTTGACTGTCATTGCGCGTGGCAAGACATGGTCAGACCCACCAAGGAGTGGCAAGATTGCCATTATGACAGCAGGCACATCTGATATTGTATACGCTCGAGAGGCTGAAGCAATAGCCCGACTGATGGGCGTAGAAGTGCTGACCTTCTACGATGTTGGGGTGGCCGGTGTACATCGACTTGTAGAGCCCATGAAGACAGTAATTGAGGCGGGTGCTGATGCACTGGTCGTGTTTGCAGGGATGGAAGGCGCGCTTCCCACGGTGATCGCATCGTTGGTTGATATTCCTGTGATTGGAGTCCCCGTCCCAACAGGATACGGCTACGGTGGAAAGGGTGAAACTGCACTTGCTTCTATGCTCCAGTCCTGCGCACCAGGGCTGGCTGTGATGAACATAGGCAACGGTCTTGGTGCAGGTGCCGTGGCTTGCCTGATCGCCAAGAGATGTGTTAAGAAGGCAAAAGAACCCGCGTAGGCCCGGATAGAGCGCTTGTCACTCAACCTGTTCTGCTGGCTGGTCTAAGACCTCATCCATTGCACCAGTGCGATATCCAAGAACATCAAATGCAACGTATTTGAACCCGGCACTTTTGGCAAATGCATGAAGCTGGTCCAGCTTCGTTACGTCGAATAGCATGTTTCTCTCGTCACGTCCCACCTCGATTCGGACCACGTCACCATGGAACCGTGCACGAACGCAGCTAACACCAAAGAGGGCCTTGACACCGCTTTCCACTTCTTCAATACTCCTCACACGAGCCTCTGTAATCTCAGTACCATATGGAAATCTGCTTGCAAGGCACGCCATAGATGGCCTGTCTGCAACTGACAGACCCACCTCCTTGGCATAAGCTCGAATGTCACTCTTCGTTATTCCATACTCACGGAAAGGAGACAGGACTCCAATCTCTTCTAGAGCCAAGGCTCCTGGACGATGCTCCTTCATATCACTTGCATTTGTCCCCTCTACCACAACATCCATCCCAAGCTGTCTAGCTTTTTCCACCCATGCTGCAGCAAGCTCTTTCTTGCAATGGTAGCAACGATCAATTGGATTACGTGCGAAGTCTTGGTTTGAGAGATCATCTACTTGAATTACCTCGATTGGAATACCGACTTCCTTTGCTACATCGGCGGCTGCCTGCAGCTCCGACTTGGGGAAGGTGGTACCATCAACGGTCAGCAGAACTGTTTCTTCTGCGTTCGCTTTCGCTAGATGAGCGAGAACCGTGCTATCCACTCCACCGCTGAACGCAACCAGTACGCGTTTCCCACTAAGTAGACTTCCTACTTCATCAAATCTCTTGTCACCGATTGTCATCACTAGAGTCTCATGCACACCTTCTCAAACAGTCATAAGACTTGAGGAAGCTCCCTAACGTGATCTAGTCCTTCACTGCAATGAAGCCTGTTGAGATTTCTCAACAATCATTCAATAGCCTTGTCGAGAAATCTCGTGAAAATGGCTTAAATAACTCAGAACCAATCCATTACATGAAGCTAACAATGAAGTCGACGCGAGAATATGATGAAGGTGTGCTGAAGGCCCTGTCAAACTCCACCAGGAGACAGATAATGAGTCAGATTGCCACAAAGGGGAGCGCTCCATACTCACAGATTATGCATGTAATTGGTCTTGATCCATCCCTTGAGAGTGGGACTTTCAACTATCATCTCAAGGAACTTACCGAGGTGGGGCTGATTGAAAGGACCGACAACGAGTACAGAATCACCGACTTGGGCAGGAAGGCTCTGATTCTCTTGGATCAAGTCAGGCAAGAACCTCAAGTCGACAGATATGGCGTCCTATCGGCCGCCATCTCAATGAGTCCGATGGAGGAGATTCACCTGTTTAGGAGTCAGATGGGTCTGGGAATTGGAATTGTGTTCACAATGCTCAGCGGCGTCTTCATCCTACTCTCCAGCGATCCATCGCGTCTTGATCTATTGGTGGCAGTAATCCTCTTTTCTGTCAGCATACTTACTTTGTTTGCCTCCTCATTGGGTATGATCCGCATAGCAAGGAAGTACAATCTGGGGCTATCGGTTCTGCTACTTCTAGGGTACGATTGGTTCCTCATGAGATCGCCCAACAGAGGCAGTTTTCTAGCCTTCTCTGTCTTCGCCGGCATGAACCTTGGTTCAGTGATAATCTACCTGCTACTGGTCTACTCTGGAACAATCCCGATCTTCCTCGGCCCTGGGATAGTCCTGTTTGCAATAATGATGTTCACAGCACCAATCGCCTTCGGAATTGCAGAAGAAGCCATTAGGAAGGCCCGAGAACTGGAGGCGAATCATGGTGAGCAGTGAAGGTCAGGAAGAGAGAGAGCTGGACAGACTACTACTTTTGCTATCGCAACCTCTGACGAGGTTGATACTTTCAGTTCTTGCTGGGGTAGACCCCGGTCTACATGCAGACAAGGTATTGGAAGATTCTGGTCAATCAGATGATGGTTTCATGGAAGACGGCCTTGACTAGTACAACATTCAAAGCCAGAGTCAATAGTTCTAAGAGTCCCGCGACTGCGAAGGCAGTCACAAAGTCCGCAATAAGCAGCATGAATCCGAAGATTAGTGGGCCAATTGTGATGCCAAGGTTCCCCATGAAGTTGAAGAAACCCATTGCCATGGCAGAATCTTCCGATTCCACAATGTCACCTACTAGAGCCATGGATGGAGGAGCGGTAACACCTGAGAAGAAACCAAGCACTGCAAGCATAAGGAGAAGCGCAGTGAATCCGAATGCTCCAAAATACCCCAATGCTGATAGTATCAACCCGTACCCAATGCTACCTACAACGAGCGGCACGTACCTCCCGTACCTATCCGAGAGTCTTCCCATTGGGTACTGGAGGACTATGAAGGGCAGTGCAAAGACAGCAAGCGATAGCCCTCTGAGCGATTCAGAGAGACCCAGCACGGTCGAGAGGAAGAGTGGTAATGCAGTCAGAATGAACCCAATATGAAGTCTATCGATGAAATTGAACAGTCCCGGAATAGCGAGTTTCGGATGGCGTTTTGCCACTGCAAGACTGTGCATCAGTCTGGGACGTTTTTCGGTGACGAGTGGATCCCTCAGGCCAATGAATGATGCAAAGAGCACAACGGCATTCAGGACGGCGGCGGCGTAATAGGGCGTAAACACACCATAGCTAGCGATGACGCCTCCTATTGCCGGTCCCATCCCCATTGCTAGGGCCAAGAATGCGCCGAATATTCCCATGTTCCTCCCGCGATTATAAGGGCCAGAGAAGTCTATGGCGAGAGTCATGAACGTCTGCCAAGCCATGACCGTGAATGCCCCTTGAAAGAACCTGTAGATGAGAAGAAGTGGATAGGTGAGTGCCGTAGTCATCAGCCAGTAGAAGACTATAGAACCTGATGTTCCAACGAGCACGAACTCCCGACGTCTAGCCCACCGGTCAGACAGTGCGCCAGTCAGCAAGCCAAACAGAAGGTAAGACAGGTAGAGCACACTATCAAAGAGAGAGTATTCGAACTCTGTGATACCAACGAACCGATCAAGGATGAACTCGGGCTGGTTCACGTGGAGAATGGCTGCAGCTGTTATTGTGAGCAGTGTCAAGACACCGAAACTCAGAACCTTTCTTGTCACTTCTGATGATGGTTCATCTTCGTAGGTCTGGATTGTTTCAGGGGTTGTCAAGAGCACTGCCTCGAACTCTATTGAGTGTGTTATGCTGGTTCTATGGTGGGACGATGCCTCTGCACTTGATGAGTGAAATAAAGGTTCGCCAATAGGCCCGACTTCCTCTGGTTTGCGAACTGTACGATGATATCTGTGAAAAGAATCCAAGCGTCGAATAGAGAGGGTTGTCCTAATTAGCAAGCGCGTTCTCACTAGAATCGGTGCAGACATTGAAACTAGAAATCCGTCCAATTGGAATCATCAAGACTCCATTTGAGTCCAGTGAGAGTGTCCCAATACAGTCGAGCAAGTCCGAAACGATGGGTGAAGTCGAATTGGAAGAGGACTATTCAGAGGCACTCGACTCCCTAGATTCCTTCTCTCATATCATTCTCCTCTACTGGTTTCACAGAGCAGCATCTCCAAGATTGAGAGTGACACCTTACCTGGACGGGACGGAACGCGGATTATTCTCGACTCGGGCTCCTTCTCGTCCTAATCCGATTGGTATCTCAATCGTTGAACTGGTGGAAGTTATTGAGAAACGTATTGTCTTCAGGGGGGCGGATATGCTGAATGACACTCCTCTGATTGACATCAAGCCATTCATTCCTGAGTTCGACAATCGGCCTAGGGCAGGCTCAGGATGGTTAGCCAATCTACTGTCCGACTCCGCACAGTCTTTTGATGCCGACCGCAGGTTTGAAAGGTGAGTCTAGAAGCCATCCAAATCTCTACCAGAAACAACCTCTCCATCATATCTTTCTTTGACCTCAGCCACCAGCTCATCATCTGTACGATTCCATGCAAGTTGATGGTACAGCACAAGCAAGTCTGGATTTGCCTTCGAGGCTATCTCGGCCAATTCGTACGAAGAAGTATGCATTGACGAGTGGTATTCTCTCCAGTCGGGTGGTCGTGTTGCCAATGATACCGCGGAGTATACCTCGTGTACAAGAACATCACAACTCACACTCTTCTCTACTAACGTTGATGACGGAGCCGTGTCACCAGAAATCACTATGGTCCTATCTGGTGTAAGGACCTTGAATCCATAAGCCGACCAAGTTCCATGCACAACAGGGAATGCCTCTACTGTAACGTGGCGGTCCTGATAGACGACATCAGATGTCCCTCCAGCAAACTCGTGCACGTTCACAACGTAGCCTTCAGGAATAGCCGGTTCTAGTCCATTGATTCTTTCTCGAAGATCTTCCCTGTACGCAGCCAGTATGTGGTCAGTCATTGATTGAGTTCCGGAAGGTCCATGCACCTCAAGTGCAGTCGTACGACCAACCACTGCTGGAGTGAGAATCAGATCAGGATATCCTATAGTGTGATCAGAGTGAAGGTGTGTCAGAAACCCGCGTGTCAACTGCGACGGCTCTAAGCCCGCCTCTACAGCACGTCTGACAATTCCGACTCCAAAGTCAACTAGGTAGACTGATCCATCGACAATCACGGCAACTGATGGTCCCATTCTCTGTGGGTCCGGATTTGGATTCCCAGTTCCTAGAAGAATCACTCTGGTCACCATCGCTAAATCCTCCATGAGATTACACAATCTCAGTTCCAAAGAATTCCGCCATTGACTCTCATAAGCTCAGCTGTATGCATCACTTATCGCAAAGTGCAGGATATTTGAGGACGGAGGCACAACTGGAAGACATGGAAGATATTGATACTGCATCTATTCAGTCAACCATGGTCGGACCCCTGTGGGCTCGGGCAACCTTCAGCAAGAAGTACCCACATATTCTGGAGGACCAAGAGGCCTCACACATCTTTGCCAAGGTGGTGAAGAGGCATCCAGAAGCCAAAGACGAATTCGTCGCCATGGAACAGCTTGTTGATGAATTCCTGGGTATATTCTTCCTCGTACGGGCTAGAGTGTTTGATGATGCTGTCAGGAGCTATCTCGGGGGGAACCCTGAAGCCACTGTGGTGAACCTAGGATGTGGCTTGGACACGACGTTCACACGAGTTGACAATGGCAGACTGCTTTGGTTTGACCTTGACCTTCCAGACGCTATCGACTACCGACTGGGTTTCATCCCTGGAACCACGAGAAGCAAATGCATTCCAAAGTCAGTGTTTGAATTGAGCTGGTTCGACGATGTTGATTTTACACTCACAAGAGGTGCTTTCTTCATTGCAGGTGGTCTGTTTAGCTATTTCAGCGAAGAAGCCCTAATCTCGCTGTGCAACTCCATGGCAGAACGATTTCCCGGTGCTGAGCTGATGTTCGATGCTGGCTCAAGAGTTGGGAATATGTTTGTGAACCGGCGATTCAAGAAGTACGGCATAACGGACTTGAAGCAGCGATTTGACCTCGGAAACCCCGTTCGGCAATTATCCACGTGGTCTGATAGGATTGAGGTTGTTGAGTGGTTTCCGCATTTCGCCAGAACGCAACGTGAACAGGCATGGAAGTGGAAGACGCGCATCCTGATGAATCTGTGTGATTGGTTCAGCTTATCCAAATTCGCTCATGTGAGATTCGCTTCTCAATGACGATGCACGATTCAAGCTTATGGAAACACATAGTCATCTTCCATAACTGCATCATGATTCATTGCCGCCCCGCAGTCCTTTTCAGGGACCTTGTGCTGGCCCAGACCAGCAGATTGTGTGGTTGCAGCAAATGACAATCAGCGGCATCTCCTCAGATTTCGAGTTTCGGAACTGGATCCTGCATCAGCCAGAGGGACAGACACTGTTGCGGTGCTACCAGTGTGGTAGATGCACAGGTGCCTGTCCTGTGGCCGAGATTGATTCATCATTCAACCCCCGTCTCTTCCTTGAGAAGATAATCTTGGCCGACGAAACCTTGGCCGAAGAGCGGCTCATCTGGAATTGCCTAACCTGTGAACAGTGTGAAGTAAGATGTCCCGAGCACGTGAAAATACCACAGATTCTGATACTGGCAAAGGTCCGAGGGCTACCAACTGGAAACACGCCACAGACGGCGCTAGATCGTGCCAAATCCATTCTCCAACAAGGTCGTACAATCCAAGTCAGTGATCCTATGATCAAGACTCGTGAGAAGATGGGACTACCAAGTTTGGGTAGTCCTCCAGTAGAACAGCTCACCAAGGTTCTCAGAAACCTAAAGCTGGCAAAGCGGCTTGAGTCAACAGAGTCCCGCTATGGGGGCGGCGAAGATGAGTAGGGCACAAGAGT
This sequence comes from Promethearchaeota archaeon, assembly GCA_048939905.1. Taxonomy (GTDB): domain Archaea; phylum Asgardarchaeota; class Thorarchaeia; order Thorarchaeales; family Thorarchaeaceae; genus SMTZ1-83. Next base: position 7,576 of record JBHLPB010000019.1, on the reverse strand, counting down.
ACACCTACTTCCCGGGGTGCATGATTCCTTTCAGATTGCCACACTTTGAGCTTACTGTTCGCAGGGTCCTAGAGAGGCTAGGTGTGGACATGATAGCAGACGAAAGTCACACGTGCTGCCCAGAGCCAACCACCTTTACTGGCGTCGACTTTGAGGCATGGCTGACTGTAGGGGCCAGGAACGTCGCAGTGAGTGAGTCTACACGACGAGATACGTTGGCTCTTTGCAGTGGATGCTTTCACACACTCGCCATTGTTAGACATATGGTTCACTCAGAGCAAGATGTTCGCGAGCGCGTCAACTCGAGGTTGAAGAAGATTGGAATGGAGGCCACTGGAGAAGTTTCGGTGAAGAACATCCTGCATGTCCTGCATGAGGACATTGGACTTGAGAGAATCAAGAAGCAGGTTGTGCAACCTCTCAATGGGATCTCGCTTGCTACTCACTACGGTTGTCATCTTGTTAGACCATTAGAAGCAACCCAGATGGATGATGCTGAGAATCCAAGATGGATGGAGAATCTGATTGAAGCTGTTGGCGCCAATGCTGTGGACTATGAGGACAAGATGGCTTGCTGCGGCGCTCCGATAGGCCCCGCAGATGAATCCAAATCCTTCAGACTGACAGCCGAGAAGCTTCGGAAGATTCGTGCAGCCGGGGCCGACGCAATCGTGATGATATGTCCCACCTGTTATACTCAGATGGAGATGCAGCAGAAGAAGGCTGCTGAGTACTTGGACTCTGAGTTCAGTATCCCGGTCCTATATCTCGGCGAGATGCTGGCACTTGCGATGGGGATGGTCGACTTGGTGACCAGCAATTCAAGAAGATATCACCGAGTGAAGATTCAGCCTCTCCTGGAGAAGATGGGGGTTGGCGAATAGTGACAAAGAGCGTAGTCGTGGTTGGTGCCGGAGTCGCGGGCATTCAGGTTTCTCAACAGCTAGCAGACCTAGGAGTCACCGTCCATCTGATTGAGAGGGAGTCTATAGTGGGTGGTCTCTCGACCCACTTGGGTAAGGTCTTCCCAACTGATGACTGCGCCCTGTGCCTTGATGCATGCGAGGAGATTTTCAGTGGGTATCATAGAAGATGTCAATATCGTAGTCTTCTAGGCAGTCAGAAGAAACTGAGTCTTCATACTCAGACACAGATTAAGTCAATCAAACATGAGGGCAAGGGTTTCTCTGTGTTTCTGCGGACATCACCTCGCTACGTGCTACTTGACAGGTGCGTCGTCTGTCTTGAGTGCATCAAGGTATGTGACGTCGAGATTGCGGAGGAGTACAGTATTGGAAGGCGCAAGAGAAAGGCAATCTATAGACCAATTCCTCAGGGTGTTCCGCTTGCTCCTGTGATTGACATGAATTCATGCACCAAATGCAGCAAATGCGCAGATATCTGCGAAGTCGGGGCCATTAATCTTGACCAGCGGGCCAAGACCCGGACCATAAAGGCCGACGCCATAGTTCTTGCTACCGGAGTTGAAGAGAGGTCTCCTAGTACACTTCCAGGCTATGCCTATGATGAATGCGAAGACGTACTCACTCAGAGAGAGCTAGCACGTCTTCTGGACCCTGCTGGAGGTACCAGTGGCAAAGTACTCACTGCAGCTGGGAAACCTGCGAAATCTGTGTCGATGATATTGTGTGCAGGCAGCAGGGATCTCAATGCTGTGGAGTACTGTTCACAGGCTTGTTGCAGCTACAGCCTCAAGCATGCAGTCATGCTTCGGGAACTTGGGATAGATGTCACCCTATGCTACATGGACCTGCGAGTTCCTACGCACAGTCATCACTATCTTGAACAAGCAAAGGAGTTCGGTGTGAAGTTCCTAAGAGGAAAACCAGACCACGTGGTAGTCCACGATGGTAGTCCAGTCACTGTGGTTGAGGACACAGAGTCCCTGAAGAGGCTGGAAATCAAGTCGGACATTGTTGTCTTGGCATCCCCACTAGTCCCCCATGCCCTGCAACAGGAGGCCTTTACCGATTTCCTCGATGCGCATGGGTTCAGCCAGCGCAGAAATGAGGAGGCCAAAGTCTATGCCTGTGGTACATCGACTGGTCCCACTGACATTCCTACAAGCATTGCAGAAGCGAACGCTGTTGCATTAGAGGTCTACACAGACCTGATGGGGGTCAGCAAATGAAGAAGCTGTACCTCTGTACCTGCAACAAGACCATTGACCAAGTGCTGGATTTCGCACGGATAGAGAAAGAGATGAAGGGGGTCTTTGACAATATCGAGGTTGTCAACGACCTGTGTCTGAAGGAGGGGCTTGAGGCACTTGAGCAGAGCATCTCAAATGATGATCGTGTTGTGATAGGTGCCTGTAGCTCCCAAATCATTGGCATTCCGGTGAAGCAAAGCATCAAGAGTGAACTCTTCACCATCGTCCCGTTGAGAGAACAAGTAGCGTGGGTTCATACCGAAGAGAAGAAGTCAGCAACAAGCAAGGCGGTAGTTCTGCTGTCTGATGCGGCCGCTAGACTGGACTACATAGAACCCTCCACGAGATTCACCGAATCAATGGTGGAACGAGTACTGGTGATAGGAGGCGGCATAGCTGGTCTCAAGGCGGCTTCTGACTTGAACAGACTTGGAATAAGTGTCACACTTCTGGAGCCTCTAGGTCTGAAGAAGGAATCATACGTCGAACATTACCAATTCATGAGCGACGTCAAGGCCCTTCATGAATCCCTAAAGGGCCTTCAAAGAGCTCTCTCTAAGGTCCGGAGAGTACAAGGTACTTTGCAGGAACTCAGCGGTCAGATGGGTTCCTACGAGGTCGTATGGACAAGTGAAACTGGAGAGAATCTCTCTGAGGAATATGGTGCAATCATTGTTGCTACGGGAGCGGAGCACCATCTACCTGAGATTGCTAGGAAATGCCGCTATGGGAAATCTGAGAGAACCGTGCTTCTACAGAGCCTACTCAAGGACAAAGATGCGAAGAAACGTACGAAGGGGCGGAGCATCTTGGTGGCAGTTGATCCGAACTTCCATCTCACTTCTGCAGAAGGCACCCATCTTCTCCGAAGTACGAGAAACCTCTCTTCACAGGGTAACACCGTGTTCGTTGCACATTCTGACATCAGAACAGAAGACGAGAATATCTACCGCGCCGCACGCGACTCTGGTGTGATATTCATTCGAGGGAGTATTGGCCGGGTAAAGGAAACAGACCAAGGCATGACCTGTCGGATTGAGAACTCTCTAGAGTCTCTTGTTCGAGAGGTCACTGTGGATACTATTGCAGTCTTTCCGGTGGTTGGTCCTGCCAGCAATACTAAGGAAGTCGCTACTGTATTGGGGTTGAATCGGAATGAAGGCGGCTTCATTAAGATTCGATACAGCAAGATGAAGCCCGTCCAGACATCTAGAAGGGGCGTCTTCGTGGCGGGTAACGCTTACATGCCAATGGGACTTGAAGATGCCTTGTCATCTGCTCAGAACGCTGCTCTTGAAGCCTTCAAGATAGTCCGTTCGCCCTTGAAACGATTCGGGTGGATACCAGTTGTTGATGAGGAGCAGTGTGACGTATGCAAGGCCTGCACGGATGCCTGTCCGAACGATGCTCTAAGAGTGATTGATGATCGAATTGTACACATCCCCGCGCACTGCGAGTTCTGCGGAATATGCGTGTCAGCATGCCCGACAAGGGCAATCGAGTTTCAATCCCACAGCAAAGAGAGCTGGTTTGCACGGCTCGAAGCAATTGCAGACACGCATAGGCGGCTCGAAGGCAAGAAGCCCTTCACCTTTGTTTTTGCCTGCAATGAGTGTGCCAACGCCTCGATAGATCAGGCCGGTTTCGCTGGCAGAGGGTATCCTACTGGGACATATGTAGTCCAGTTTCCCTGTGCTGGGATGGTGTCACCAATAGAGATTCTCAAGGGCCTAGTCTTGGGTGCGGAGCGGGTCATTCTAGCACATTGTCCACCTGGTGGCTGTCATCACCAGAAAGGCGACCATCTCTCAGAGCTTGTGGTGAGCTTCACCAGGGATATGCTGCAAGAAATCGGGCAGGACCCCGAACGCGTAAGAGTCACGTACATGGTTGCAGCGTCACCCAATAAGATGCAGCAGGAGGTGGGCACTCATGAGTAAGCGAGAAACATTCATCCAGAAGCTCCGTGAAATCGCAGTCCGCACTCCAACTGAGATAATCGAAGTTCCTGAGAAGGTCGAAGGCTTCGGGACGATTGTCTACGAGTCACAGACCTGTAGTGCATGCAAGAAGTGCATAGAGGTTTGTGAGGTCGATGCTCTAGACATTGAGTTGACTCTGAACCTTCCTGAATATCTTGCTGCTGCAATCCCCGAAGAAGGTTTCAGATCTAAGAATAGGGAGGCGCTCGTGTTTCTGCTTCAGAATCTACATCAGAATGGCGATGTACAGGCAATCTCAGTTCCCACCGGTCTTCCTGGATATGGCTCGATCAGTTGGGTGCAGGATCGATGCATTGCATGCAACAAATGTGCTGAGATCTGTCCTGAGAAGTGCCTTACACTAGAAAGGCGGTACAATCTACCAGCCGTCATCGGAGAGGTAGTATCGCCACCTGTTGTTGAGGTCAAGGAGTGGGAGCCATTCATCATCTGTTTCGTATGTTGGGAGTGTTCACACGCGGCCGCCGATCTTGCCGGTCTCATGCATCTTCATTATCCAGCGAATATCAGGACAATCCGTGTGCCGTGTAGTGGGGCTGTCGAGCCGATACACATCATGACCGCAATGCAGAACGGAGCAGATGGCGTGCTTGTCACTGGATGCCTGTTTGACGAATGTCACTATGGTGGTGATGATGAGTTGGCTGGCAACTTCATGCAGTATGACTTCGTACAGTTCTGGAAGCACGTCTTCGAGGGAATCGGTCTTGGAGGAAGACTCCACATTGACTTTGCATCAGCTGCAATGGGAATCAAGTTTACAAAAATCGTCACAGAGTTCGTTCACCAGATAGAGGAACTGGGACCAAGCCCTCTGAGGGGGAAGCTAGAGGTGGAAGAATAGATGGCCAAGAAGAAGAGTAAGAAGCGCGAACAGAGAATTGGCGTATTCATATGCAGTTGTGGAACAAACATTGGCGGAGTGATAAACGTCAGGAAGCTTGCACGTGAATTCAAAGACTACCCTGGAGTTGTGCACTCCACCTCTAACATGTTCACATGCTCAAAGGATGGACAGGACACCATTGCCAAGGCAATTCGTGACAAGGAACTGACGGGCGTTGTGATTGGGGCATGCACTCCAAAACTGCATGAGCAGCTCTTCAGAGAGATTCTTGAAGAGAACGACATGAACGCATTCAGGCTTGCCCAGGCGAATCTGAGAGAGCATGATACATGGGTACACGGTGACAAGCCTGAGGAGGCCTACAAAGTCGCATATGATCTGGTCGCCGCAGCGATTGAACGTGCCAAGACTCTGGAGGACATCGGATATGAAGAGTATCCTGTCGAGAAGAGTGTGATGGTCATAGGGGCAGGAATCGCAGGCATTCAGTGTGCACTGGACCTTGCAGACAAGGACATCAAGGTGTATCTAGTTGAGAGGTACACGTCAATAGGGGGCTACATGGCTAGGCTTGAGAAAACATTTCCAACTCTCGACTGCTCCATGTGTATCTTGTCTCCCAAACTATCGGCTGTCCAACGTCACAAGAACATAGAGCTGCTGTCTTACTCAGAGGTCCTCCACGTTGAGCGTGACTCTGGCAACTTCAAGGTTCTTGTTGAGAAGAAACCCAGGTACGTGAATCCCGAAACCGGCATCAACTGTGGAGCCTGCGAGCGCAACTGCCCAGCCACAGGACATGACGAATGGAATCTGGGGTTGGGTGAGAGGAAAGCAGTCTACAAGCCATTTCCACAGGCAGTCCCCGGAGTGTACTTCCTTGACAAGGAGGCCTGTCTACATTGGAAAGAAGGTTGCAGCATATGCGCTGAGAAGTGCCCTCGTGACTCTATCTCATATGAAGTAGAGGCCGATGAGATTGAGCTCACGGTAGGTGCCGTGGTGGCTGCAACGGGATTCCAAGAGGTTGGACTAGAAGAACTGCCTGAATACGGCGGTGGCAAATACAAAAGGGTCATCACTGGGGGTCAGTATGGTAGGATTCTGAGCCTTGTAGGGCCTACCGAGGGTGAGGTTCTCTTGCCACCCGAATTCGAGGAATCTCCAAAGCGGATTGCGTACATCAACTGTGCAGGGTCAAGGGACGAGAAGTGTCGACCGTGGTGCTGTAATTTCGGATGCATGTATACACTTCGTCACGCCGAAATGACTACCAGGTTGCTTGACAATGTAGAGCAATGGATCATCTATCATGAACTTCGTGCAGGAGGCAAAGAGTACGAGCAGTTCTACGGGCGAGTGAGAGAGAGTGGGGTGCGGTTCGTGCGCGGCTTTCCCGGGGACATGACCGAAGAGGAAGACGGCACAATCAGTTTCACTGTCTTCGACCAAGGATCGGGTGTTCTGCTACGTTTGAACTTCGATCTTGTTGTACTGACGATGGCTGTCGATCCTTCTCCAGATGCGGCAGAGCTCGCACACATGCTTGGGGTAGACCGGAGTGAAGGGGGATTCATGAAGGAGCTACACCCCAAGCTGGAGCCTGTCAACACAAAATCGAGGGGAGTGTACATTGCCGGTGCCTGCCAGAGTCCAAAGGACATTCCTGCTAGCGTTGCAGATGCTAAGGCCGCGGCTAGTGCTGCTGCATCTCATGTATTGAAGGGGACGGTTCGAGTTCAGATGGATAAGGCAACCGTAGATGAAGAGATCTGCATTGGCTGTGGTCTATGCGAGAAAGTATGCCCTTACGCCGCCATTTCAATGACCAGCCGTGACAGCGGACCCGAGCTAGCCGAAGTCAGCTCAATTCTATGTACTGGCTGCGGCAAGTGTCAAGTTGTCTGTCCCACTGGTGCCATGAAACGAGAACATTTCAAAACGGAACAGATAGAGGCCGAGATTCTTGCTCTTGCGCGTGCTCAACAGAGGCGAGAACAAGCTCAGAAAACATGACTAATTCGGCGTTAAGAGGAGGCTATATTTAGCCGGACTCAGACAATCTGTTAACGTACTTGGGAGATCTGACGATTGATAAGGCGAGTCACGTTCAGGATGCTCCTAATCCCAATCATCGGCATATCATTCATTGCATCGTACTTGGTTTTCTCTACTGGCAGCTTCGCACTTGATCACTTCCACTATCTGTTCATACCGTCCTTCGATCACAATTCCTACAGGATTTGGTGCGAGAAGAATGACACACTCCATGGCAGATTCGAAGTCACATCGGGTAACGCAATAGACCTAGTCGTGATGGATGATAGTGAATACAGTGCATGGATACGCGGTTTGTACCTGAGCGGGATATACGTGCAATTGGACTCGGAATTGCATAATTGGAGCGTTAAGACCCCATCTGAAGGGTACTACTATGTCGTCTACAGCAACGAGGACAACTCGATTCCAGTAGAGGTCCAGGGGTCATTTCACATCGCATCGAGTAGGAACTTCATTGGCCCCATTATCGTCGTCACCGTTCTATTCGGCATT
>JBHLPB010000242.1:0-4040 GCA_048939905.1 Promethearchaeota archaeon | reverse complement strand
ATACGAGAGATTCACGGTGGATAACGCAGCGGAGGCCAGGCTCTGGCATGTGGTATCCAACCAAGTGGGGCTGGTAGGTCATGGAGAGGATTACGGTCACAGCAGGATCGTCAATCCCGACGGTGAGATCGTCGCTGATACAGGTGGACGAGAGGGGATGGCGGTTGCTGAAATCGATCTTAGAATTGGTAGAGGCACCAATTAGCGTGAGCTACTACAATAAGACAGGAAAGGTATCTGACATTAGCATCCTTAGCAGGAGAATATTGCTGCAAGGATAGAATGAAAGAAGAAAATGTGGCAGCTTGTGGGCCTGTCACGCGCTCGCGCAGCGCACATCTCCCACAACGGAGCTAGTCTTGACTTCCGAGAGCGGAACGGGATCGGGTAGACACTAGCCCCTATGGCCGCCATCGAGTCCCGATTTTGTTCCTGTTAGGTTTTAAACATTACCTTGTGACTAGCCTTCCCAACGCCATTCACCAGACGCAACTTTATCTGAGAAACCCCTCCCAGCAATCTCGGTGGTGTAACGATGTCGGAGAAAGCACGCTCCGGACGGGAGATCGCACACATAGGGCGCCATACAATCGTAGATAGAAAGATGCGCATTGACTGGATATTCTCTAAGATTCCATCTCTGGACGAGGAACATCTGAAGCTTGTAGAGGGCGTCATTAGGAGATTCTTGAAGGAAGACTCCTAGCTGAGATGATAAACCTCAGAACTGGAGAGCCCTGCGACTAGGGGTGGCCTGCACTGAATCCGATGATGTAGCCACATCTTCGACAGACGTAGGCATAGTGTGTATACAGAACACCTCTGAATTTCAGGTCCGTTATCTCTTCACTAGTCAAGAAGTTGTCACATTTAGGGCATTTTCCAATATCCAACGCAGTATCCCCTCAATTCTGTGCGTTCCTTCTCCTTTCGGTTAATATAGTCTGTGACCGACGCGACGCATCTTCCATACCCTTCTGGTGACCAAACTCCATTTCTACGACGAAAAGTTCTTAACCCGTGTGAGTGTCCTCGCCTTCGATTTCGGGGCGGTGGCCTAGTCCGGCATGGCGACGGGCTCCAGATCTAGGCTCGTTTCGAGCCAGAACAGCGGGGTCATGAATCTGACCGTCGTCGAAGACACTCGTCGATCGTGGGTTCAAATCCCACTCGCCCCACCATTTCCACCCCAACACTCGTGTTTGTTTTGACAACCATTAAGTAGGTCCAGCAGACTTCTGTTGTTCGCTAGTCATGAGTGGAGTCGACCCCAGAAGCAAGGGCCTGCAGGGCACTGCGGGAGTTGATGAGGCAGGACGCGGACCCATGATTGGACCACTGGTAGTATGCGGTGTTCTGCTTGACGAAGATGCACTACCAAGCCTAGTAAGACTCAACGTCAGAGACTCAAAGGTTCTGGCTCCAAAACGGCGAAAGAAGCTTGCAACATCAGTCCGCAAGATTGCCAAGAAGGTGGAAATCCGCTCTGTTACAGCTTCAGAGATTGACAGACTTCGCAGGAGAGGCATTTCGCTAAACGAGATCGAGATTGAACAGTTCGTCTCAGTGTTGAAGGAATTAAGGCCCGAAGTTGCATATCTTGACGCAGCAGACGTAAAGGCTGACCGGTTTGGTGATGTGATTGGGGAACGGAGCGAGCTGTCAGCAAAAGGGTGTAGAATTGTTTCAGAACACAAGGCTGACTCGAAATATCCGATAGTTTCTGCGGCATCAATCATCGCAAAGGACGAGCGGGAGAGAGTCATTGCTGAGTTGCATCATGTCTACGGGGACTTCGGGTCGGGATATCCAAATGATCCCAAATCAGTAAGATTCGTACAGGACCTTGTCAAGCAGGGTTCAAGCCTGCCACCCATCATCCGCAGGAGCTGGGAGTCCGTAAGACGAGTCTTAGACGAAGCTGAGAGTGTACAATCACGTCTTGACGACGACTAGGCTACTTCTCTGACCTTTCTTCGATGATCTTCTTGAGCTCACGGGGTTTCTCTATATCATCCAGCTCGAGCTGCCGTATTACAGGCACTTCCGAAACGCACTCATCCGTCTGCCCCTCTTCAACAATGACCACAGCATCAGACTCTGTGACATCTGAAACACTCTTCATGATTTCCATTCGCTTCTGAAGAGTCCAACTCCTGAGTGAGCCAACTCCGGACATCAGTGGAGGCCCCTTCTCACTCGCTACAGCATGGAAGGGGGCCCTGTCAGTCCACCACACGGTCATTCCAAGCTTCTCGAAGAAGTCGTTGACACGTTGGGTTAGGTATGGCATATCAGGCGAAGTACCACCATGGGGAAGATCCTTACGAATGGTTGCTTCGGTCAGGAGGTCAATAGGAATCACTAGGTCGGTTTCTAGCTCCCTCTCCAGACGTTCTGCCACATCTGTGCTTACATCCATCTCATCTTTCTCGTACGCGAGAATTGCCCGCGCAGACACCTGGATGCATCCTGCCAGCTCCTCCTGTGTCATGTTACGGAAGAGTCGAACTTCCTTCAGCTTGGCACCATCAATCGCTACGAACCTTCCACCTCTCTGGATGAACTCCTTGGGTTGCTCTTCTTGGAGTATCAGGCTCTGAAAGCTGTGTGGAGCCACCGTCGGGACCCCATGTCTTCTATAGACGACTCCGTCGTCCAAGATTCCTCTTCTAGTCTTCTTTCCTACAATCAAGGGCACTGCATTGAAGAACTGAGCCACGAGCTGCAGCGCCATTGCATCCTCTTGGGTGAATGCGTCTATGTTACCAAGCATCTTGATCAGGACCAATTGGTCCCCCCTTCGTGCTGCCATGTCAAAACAGCTAGGTCTCACGTCGCATTGTGTTGAGATATCGAACCCAGCATCCTCTAGGTTTGCAGTTACCTCTTGGATTAGCCGTGTTCTTGCTTTTGTCATCACAGAAGCCTTGTCCCCGTTTCCTCTTGAAGTTTTTTAGACATTTCTGAATGTAAGCTACTACATCCGTGCATAAACGCAACGACAACCTGATTTCAGTCATCGTCTACCGTGGTGATGAACCCAATACAGGTCGTAGAAGGGAGTTTCCGTCTTATGACCTGTACTTGCGGGCGCATCAGCTTCTCCACTGGTTTCCAAGTCTGAAAATCTCCCCATTGTAGGTCAACATGTCCTAGAATGCGATGAATGAGGAACAGCTCGGCCTTCTCTCCTGCAACTGAATAGATTCCAGGTCCGTAGTCCATTCGGCGAAGGATAACAATGGGCAGTCTGACATCTTTGTGAAATCGGGATGGAACCTCCTCTGCAATCTCGGCAATCTCATCCCTCTTGAGAATAGAAACTTCACCAGCTCTCGTCATGTATTGAGGCGAATCAGATCGCAACAGATCCTGCACTGTGTGTCTGGTGACCGGCATGTGGTCGTTGATCGAATCAATCTCGTGTTCGATTATTCTATCGATGGGCGGGCTCAACCTATTTCCTCCGTTACCCGGCAGACAACAAAACGATGGTCTCTCTCCAGTGGCGCAAGGTCGATGTTCTCAGTCACTTCAAGTCCCAGGCTATCAAGAGTGGCGATCTCCTTGCTGTAGATGCTGTCAACGGGTGCTACTGAATCAATACTCCTTGCCTTGATCGCCATGAGTCCCCAAGCACCGAAGGAGCAGTAGGTCTTGATGTTGTCATGAAAGATCCGAGACTGATCTGGCTGTGCAATGTCCTGGTAGACTACATCTATGGAACCAGATACAAGTGAGGAGTACCTCGCTGGATACCTTGCGTCCTCAACAATAGGCACTATGTTATTCCGTGATTGTGCCAATTCGAGAAGGCCTCTAGCAGCCCTTGGTGAGAACTCCACGGCATAAACGACTCCCTGAGGACCTACAATGTCAGAACAGTGACTCACAGTGGTGCCAGACGCAGCTCCTAGATACAACAGTCTGGAACCTGGCTGTATTGGCATCTGTACCAGTCCTCTCTGAATGGCCGCTGCGAGCTTGGATCGTCTCGGTGCCCAAAGGCGGTACTCGTGTTCGCCATCAGCTATCAC
>JBHLPB010000241.1:0-4042 GCA_048939905.1 Promethearchaeota archaeon | reverse complement strand
GTATGACCTAGTCATCTACATATCGCCACTTGGAGTCTATGACGATTCTGTCGACATGCTAGACAATGTGGAGATTCTTGGGAAAGACTGGGCGATTGACGAAGTCCTGCCTGAGAAGACCATAGGTTTCTACTCCAGAAACTACCGAGTCATTGATGCGGCCTCTAAGCTTGCGAATATCTTTGCGGAACTGCCGATAAACGACTCTGTCCTAGGATTCATTGAGAGCATCGACATTGATAGCCTCAAAGAGGTCGGAGAACTTCTGAAGAACCTGAATGAGGAGGGCGATCTTGCTGAGGATGTTGATGCTGAGCTTGATCGGTACAGAAGAGCTGTGAAGGCGTTTCCGACTGCAGTTGCTGAAACTGAGGCGTGGTTGAATGAAGAGATAAAGACTAGAATCTCAAAGAGCGAAGTGACATTGGGAGGCCAACAGATAATCTCCATTCTGCAATCTGCTGAACTAGAAGGAGCAGAGGGAAGCGCGCTTAGAAACATGCTTCCTGCTGAGATTGTGGAAACCTTCAGTTCTACTATACAAGAAGCTGAGGACAAGCTAGTAGAGATGCTTGGCCTGACCATGAAAGAGGCCGACTGGGCTACTGGTGTGATCAGTGAGGAGATCGCTCTACCGGTGAAGATGGTATCAACTCAAATCAATGACCTTGAGGACAGACTGAGAAGGCTCTTTGCAGACAGGCAGTTCAGACTCATCAAGAAGGTGTCAAGTCAACTTGAGAAGCTGACTCCAGCAGTGACCGAGGCTGTACGCACCCTTCTGGATTTCGATCTGTTCCTTGCTGTTGGATTGTTCAGCAAGGAGTATGATCTACAAACACCTACCATTTCGACTGAATACTCAGGAGTTGGCGTTCAGGGGGCTAGAAACGTGGCTCTTACTGAGAGTATGTTGAGGGGAAAGCACGGTAAGGTTCAACCCATAGACTATGCCATCGGCAAGACCCCCTTCCAACCGACAGGTACGAACAAGGAGAATTGTACTCTCCTCTCCGGTGCGAACAGTGGTGGGAAGACGACAACCATCCAGACATTGGCTCAAGTAGCTACTATGGCTCAGGCCGGCCTACCGGTGCCAGCAGACAAGGCATACCTGCCTCCATTTGAGGAGATATACTTCTTCTACAAGAGCAGAGGCATGGTGAGTGCAGGTGCATTCGAAACCACATTGAAGCAGTTTGCTGACATAGTCACGTCGGAGAAACACAAACTGGCCCTGTTTGACGAAGTTGAGGCCATCACTGAACCTGGTAGCGCAGCCAACGTGATAGCAGGACTCATTGAGATTCTACAGCGTGACGCCAAGAGCTGCACCGTAATCTGCAGTCATATGGCACGAGAAATCAAGGAAGTCACTGACACTCCCGTGCGAATCGATGGAATTGAGGCACAGGGACTTGATGAGAATCTCGAGCTTGTTGTGGACAGAACGCCACGCTTCGGCTACCTCGCAAGGAGCACGCCCGAGCTCATTGTTGAGCGTCTTACAAAGCTGTCCAAGGGTAAGAAGCGGGAAGTATATGAGAGGATTCTCGGGAATCTCACTGGGACACGACATAGTATCTGAGGACCCACCCACACTGTAATGGCTAGCAGCCCAGGAGATCAAGTGTTGAACCGAGTACTCGTGTTTGGAGATGCGCATATCCCATCCCGCCGTGACTCGATTCCTCCTCAATTCTACGCTCACATAGAGAGCTCACATTATGATCTTGCTCTCGTCACCGGCGACCTTGTCCGAGAGGCTGAGATGAGGGCAGCGATGCCTGAGTTGCCCCAGTGTTACATAGTTCAAGGTAACATGGACTATGGCCGAGCACTGAACATCCATGAACAGGTTGAGATTGAGGAGATAACCTTCCTTCTACTACATGGCACACAGTTCAGGCCTCGGGGCAACATCAAGCAGTTCTGGGAAATCATGATGAACGTGGGTGCAGACGTTGGAGTTCATGGTCACACTCACAAGCCTGCCATTGATCTATATGAGGGAAGGCTCATATTGAACCCTGGAACTATATCTGGAGCCACTGGCGGTTGGGCAGGGGTCCAAGATGCAAGCTTCATGGAGGTTGAGGTGGCTGAGTCTGAAATGACTGTCAATCTGCACCACACCGATTGGCACGTTGTGAAGAGGTCGGAAGCACGATTTCGGAAGGTTGAGGACAACATGGTCCGTTCCTGACAATCCCACTTGTATGAGAGCCCCTCTTCACTCGTCTCCCCAAGGGTCTGGGCTAAGCAATCGCACATATAGCCGCTTGACCACATTCGCACTCTCTTCGAGAGATCTCTTGGTTATGCTTCGCCTCAACTCCATGAGATCTATCTGGGAGCCGGCTTCATGGTCTGAACTGAGAGAAGCTGGGTCGGGCATCGATGTACGTATCTCCTCTGCGGGATCGATGTCACGAGTAAACTTCACGCGGGCAAAGAAGAGCGCCAGGGTCTTCTTGATTGCCTTCTTCTCTGAGGACTCTGTGGGCATCATTGAAACAATGAGTGCTGCACCTGTTCTCAGCTTCTCGGAAACAATCTTCTGAACCGCCTCGGCAAGTTCTCGATTCTGTCCAACGGCAATACCCATGTTTATCATCAGCATCCGAATTCGGTCCAATAATACTCCAACTGAGGCTCCGACCAATGGCTTGGGTCTCATTGCTGCACACCAGTCATAGTATGCATCAGTGATCTTCCGCAGTCCCTTCTCCTGTCTAGAGAACTCTCGCATGTTTTCAACTGGGATGATGGGGCACCATACGTTCATTGGTGTAGAGTTGGACCCACTGCCACTCATTCTTCGTCGTCACGGCTAGCTTGAAGTCAATTATCAGTGTATCCGTAACATATTCGTTGCATGACTGGAGTACACAATACTCCAACCTGTTCTAGTGATTGCGTTTATTACATGGTTCCAATCCACTCAGTCTGGCATGTAGTACCGGGTGATTGCGATGCCTACCTACAAGGTGACAATCGAAGTGGAAGATATCCTTGGGACCGGAGAGTGCTCCATAGGACAGAAGGTCGGAGACAAATATCGATATCCTGAAGACTTTGGGAAGATGTGTCCCTGGTCCTTCTATATCCTGTACCCGACGATTCTTGTCATGTTGTCCGGAGGAAGCTTCGCCTACTATGATGACGATGGAGCAAGCACAACTCTAGGGTGTAGTGACCACAAACATCAAGTCGTCTACCGAATCAGGCGCGAAATAGTTGAGGACGAGTAGCACTCCGATCTCACGCATCTTCGCGGTGACTGTTAGACTCTGCATACCTTGAAGGCAGAAGCCATTTCAGAAAGCCTATAAGACAAACCTCGATTAACTATAGTGAATAGGCGGTTTGCACTGGATGAAGCGTTCAGCAGCGTTGGCACTTGTCACACTAGTTGCTCTAGTACTTGGTCTAGGGGTTCTGCTTGTCAACTTCAGTCCTAATGGTGACATGGTACCAGACAGAGATCTCCTGGAACTTGAGATTGAAGCGCCTAATTGGGACATTATATTGGCGAACGAGTCCAGCCTGACGCTTCACCAACTTAGGGGGCGGACCGTACTCATTGACCTCATGGATACATCATGCTCCACATGCATAACGCAAGAATCACACTTGCTGAACATCTACGACACATTTCAGGACAATTTCCTGATTGTATCTCTCACTGTTGACCTTCTTGATACTCCACAAGCGATAGCCAATCACATGGCTAACAGAGGCTTGCCTTGGTTGCACGGTGTAGACTCTGGTGGTGAAATGGCACAGTACTTCAATCTGCGTTATCTTCCAACGCTAATAATCATCGATGCAGATGGCTATGTACGATGGATTCACATCGGTCTGTGGGACGCTGATAACATTTCTACCACACTCACGACGATTATCGGCTAACACCTTCAACCCCCATCCGCTGTAGAATGCCCAGGCCGTTGCGAGGAAGAGATTGCGTTCTTTCGGAAAACCTATAAGAAATGGAGCATGAGTTAACAATAGTGAATTGACTATGGAGATTCGAGAA
>JBHLPB010000018.1:0-16476 GCA_048939905.1 Promethearchaeota archaeon | reverse complement strand
GACTTCCAGAGGCTTCTGTTTGGCCTTCATGATTCCCATGATGTTGGGCAACCTGGGTTCGTTGAGACCCTTGGTTGCAGTGAGTAGGACCGGCATTCTGGCCCGCACTACATCGTAGCCATCGTCAGTTTCTCGATGTGCTACTACGTGTTTTCCTCCGTCGTCAATCTCGAGATGACGCACATAGCAAATCTGTGGAAGACTGAGCAGCTCTGCAAGCTCCGGACCAACCTGTGCTGTATCCCCATCAATGGCCTGCTTGCCACAAATAACAAGGTCGAACTCCATCTTCTTGATCTGTTGGGCGAGGGTATATGCTGTGGCCCAAGTGTCAGCTCCTGCGAAAGCGCGGTCGGTCATATGGACCGCCTTGTCAGCTCCCATCGCCAAGGCCTTCCAAAGGGCCTCCTTGGCCTGAGGAGGACCCATCGTAATGATGGTGACCTCACCGCCATATTGGTCTCTCAACTTGATGGACTCTTCAACTGCATATTCGTCAAAGGGGTTCAGAATACTCGGTACACCGTCACGAATGAGCGTGCCAGTTTCCTCGTTGACTTTTACGTCTGCGACTTCTGGTACTTGCTTCACTGGAACTATGATCTTCATCAGCGTGACACTCCGGAAATCAATAGCGCTACGAGTCCGCAGGGGACCAGTGCCCCATTATAAGGAATGCGCACGAGGAAATAGAATGTGGAGATGGACTTCACGAAAACTTTCGCTCCAGCTGGGACCCAAGCAGGACACCGTAGCCAGCGGACCACTATTGATTCCACCCTGATGCCGGACTAGTTCTCGTTCCTACGCAATCCTTTTATGAGACGTACTTCGGTAAACGTCTTAGTTCCATTAAACGCCAATTGAGGTAGTTGTCGATGGGCAAGGAAAAGATACTTGGTGCACTGATATTCATCTTCGCGTTCTTAGTGCTCATTTACTACACATGGGCCCTCGTATTAGTCCCGAACGCCATCACCGGACCGGGCATCGCAGCCTGGGTCGAGTCAATATTCCCATCTGGATTCTGGCATGACGTGTTCCTACCAGACCCGATGTTCCTCATCATTCTGCCAGTCTGGGCTGCGGCAGTCTTAATCATGGTGATTGCGATGTGGATTGGCTGGACCATGCTGACCACTCCAGCCCCGGAGCCACTTGAGGACTTTGACTTCGACGAGGAAGAGGTTGCCGAGTCGAAGCCAGAAGAGTAATGCTTGAACAGTCAAGACTACTCGAATAGAAGAAGGGCCTGTTGGCCCTCTCACTTCATTTTAGACTCTGACCGAAACTTCCAGATAGAGCCAATTCTCCGTTCGCCTTCATACCACAGGATGCCGCCAACGATACAGATTGCGAGGCTCAACAGATAGAATGGCAGATAGAGATGAAGGGCGGAGCCAAAGCCTGTGGAGCTATAGTAGGGATTGAGTTGGAACCAGACTGCATAGTACATCATCTGGAACAGGAATATGTGATAGGTCGCCCTGCTGATCCTCATGACCAGCCTTGAACCGAGCCCCTGGGAATCGGACGGGAGGTACCGCATTGCGAGCAGAATCAAGAAGGCAGCGTACGGATAGACTAGAAGCGTGTAATCCCCCCAGATCAGCCTTCGCAGGTGGACTCCATCGAATATCTCGAATCGGAAACCAAAGAACGTGTAGGCATAAATGTAGATGATGCTGAGTGGTGCAGCCAGCCACATGAACCAGTTTCTTTTCTGCGTGATGTCATGTCCGTCTGAGAACCAAAGACCGAAGGCTACTGCGGGCAGATAGAATAGGATGTTGAGTCTTATGATCCACATAAGAGATATGGCATCCAGACCCGTATAGACGTAGGTCCCATCGCTTGGGACAAGAGGGGTGTTGAAGAAGAGGACTAGACTGAGAAGAATCTCGCTGAGAAGGCATAGTGCTACTGTGATTCTAGGACTCATTGTGTAGGCCTTGTAGACTGCAGGGAAAATGAGTATCGAAGTGAACAGGACCGGGATGAACCAGTTGCCAGGGCCCCAGAAAGGCAGAAAGGCCAGATACCACCACCTGCTTGGTTCCAGTGCGTCGAAATAGATTCCAAGAAGTATCGATACCGCATACAACAGAACGAAAGGAAGGACGTATCGCTTGATCTTCCTCCAGAAGTATTGAAGAGAGTATAGCTCTCTGAGCTTTGTGGTACCCCTGTACCGGAACGAATGGCCCATATTGAAGCCCATAACTATGAGAAAGAAGGGCATAGCTAGTCGTTCCCAAAAGGAAGCTATGAGTGTGTCGTGCAAGCCCGTGGTGAGCATGTGGTCTAACACAACGAAGGCGATGGCGATTACTTTCACCGCGTCGATTTGAAGGAAGTGTTTGCGCCTAGTCACTTCGGTTTCGGGAATTGATGTTTCCTCGCGGGCCATAGACATAGACCCAGCGTGTTCAGATGATAATGAAATACCATTCGGAAAACGCAGGGACCGGTCAGTCTCAGAATAGCAGTCGAGGTTGCTTGAAGTGGTGCAATTTGCGCCACTCCAAGACATCCATGGGGACGTCAGTTCCTCTACTCCGCACTTCTTCCTTCTAATACCTCGAATGGCACCTCTTCATCCACAATTGTGAAGGCCTTGTACATAAAGAGCAGAAGAACCCCAAGTATAATCACGATAGCTAAGAAGTTCACCATGAATCCCGGTCCCGTCCGCCTGTTGAGCCAGATGATAGGATAACGTTCCGCCGCCTCTCTGAGTCCAGTCACCTCGCTCAGGAAGTCGATTATAGTTCCCATTGACAACAGCATTGCAGCCGCAATCGACATGTAGAAGGATCTTTTCACGTAGTTGTGATGCCACCAGGCCTTTCCCCTGCGGTATGAGATGCGTTCTGCGTCATACCAAGCAATACCGACAAAGAAGGTCAACAGAAGGTTCAGGCCATAGAACCAGATATGATAGCCGACATCCGAGCCGAAGCCGACATATGCCCAGTTTGGATTGAGGTGATACCAAATGGAGTAGTAGAAGATCTGGAAGAGAAAGATATGGTAGCTGGCTCTCCCAATCTTCTGAATCACATTCTGTACTCGGTTTTGAGGCTGATAGGGCAGATACTTCATTGCTAGGAGAAACAATAGGGCTGAATATGGGATGACTAAGAACGTGTAGTCGCCCCAGATTAGTCTGTACTTGTATATCCCTTCAATAATCTCCACTCGGTAGCCGAGGAATTGGTAGGCGAACATGTAGACGACGCTCAGAGGAACAGCCACCCACATGAGTCGATTTCGCTTCGCGTTGATTCCTGGACCATCTGAGAACCATAGTCCCAGGCCAACACCAGGTAATAGAAACAGCACATTGGTTCTTATGACCGTAGTCAGGAAAGCGGCCTCATAGCTTGTGAACTGGTAGGCTCCATCCACGAGGACTAGTGGGACATTGGTGAAGAGGAACAACTGCAGAAGAACCTCGCTCATAAAGCAGAGGAATATGGTGAGTTTCGGTCGCGTGATGTAACCTCTGTATACCAAAGGGAGTACGAGAATCGAGGAGAGAAGCACCGGGATGAACCAATTACCAGGCCCCCAGAATGGTAGCCATCCTATCAGTGAGTACTCATTGAAGGTGACTGCGTTGAAGAAAACGCCAAGGAGGAACGAGGCCACGTACAGAATAAGGAACGGGAAAACATATCGTTGAATCTTGTTCTTGAAGTACGACCAAGAGTAGAGCTCCCGGAGGCTAGTGGCACCTCTCCGTTTGAAGGAGAGCCCCATGTTGAAGCCCATCACAATCATAAAGATGGGTATGGCGGTCCGCTCCCAGAACACGCCCCCTATGGCACTCTTCAGTTCCCAGGTTAGGCTGTGATCCATGACTACCAATGCGATTGCAAATGCCTTTAGGGCATCGACCTGCCAATATGTAACTCGCTTCTGCGGCTCAGTAGCCTCAGTCGGGACTTCTTCTGTGGCCTGCGACATACTGAAGACGACGAAGCGGTTTGGTTTAAAGCCATTCGGATTAAGCAATCTATCAGAGTGCACTTCAACGTACAGTTGAATCCAGCAGTATTACCGCGTAGAGCACCAGATTGATATTCCACACGCTCTGTCTGCTTCGGGGATGTGCTTGTTGCAGTCTTCCGACATCCATCTCCTCACAAACTTCCGAATTCTCCTATTAGTCGTACTGCTGGTTCTAATCTACTGCAGCACCAAACAGAGTGGCAGAACCCTGGACAAAGCATGGCGCCTCTCAATCATCTATCCCCAAGATAGTGAAGCTTCGAAAGGTGAACTCAGAGAACGCGACTCCTTGTTGCAGACTCTGTCAATGAGATGGAGTCTCCTCACAGTTATTGACTATTCGCTAGGTACGCTTCTCATCTATGAATTGGTACTCGGCGCCACTGCCGCAGGACAAGGTTTAGCCTACTACTTCTGGGTACACGTTCCTTCTGCAGTCGGAATCTCAACTGCAATTGGGTCACTACTGGCACTGTTGGTCACTGGGTTCAGAAGCCCGTTCCGCTCTGGGAGAATAGAACCCCTGAAACACCTTCTGAGGAATCTCGACTCACTCGTAAGTGCGGCAATGGCGGGTGATACAACAATGCCTGAAGACACCGAAGAAATACTCCTGAAGGCCGTGAAACAGGAGATTGAGAGGTTCATGGACTTCCGCGAGATGGGTGATGCTGAGTGCGGTCGGCTCCTTGAGTAT
The DNA here is from genome assembly GCA_048939905.1 of Promethearchaeota archaeon. Classification (GTDB taxonomy): domain Archaea; phylum Asgardarchaeota; class Thorarchaeia; order Thorarchaeales; family Thorarchaeaceae; genus SMTZ1-83. The sequence continues at coordinate 11,762 of JBHLPB010000018.1, read as the reverse complement.
CTCTCAAGAAGGGAAGGGATTGTTGGTCAGGCGGCCTCAGCATTGCTATGGCCCCATGGATTCTGACACTAAGTCATAGCTGGTTGATTGCCTCTTTGATGAGGGAGACGCCGCGGTCTGCAAGGCGGTCAGCTAGCTTCTGCGTTGTTGCCTCGGAAAAACATCGCCAAAGGGGCTCTGTTCCGGAGGGTCTGATTAACACCCAGCCATCATCATACATCAACTTGACACCATCTAGAGTGATTCTTTCCTGCCCCTCGGTGAGTTTCAGAAGTCTTTTCAAAACAGCCTCTTTCTTCTCTGATTCTACTGGCACTTTGATCTTCGTACTGAAATAGTGCGGCAGTTCAGAAACCAGCTCGGAGAGCTTCTTCTTCTCAGCCGACATTATCTCCACAACTTGTGCAGCGGTCATTGCACCGTCACGAACTGATTGATGTGGGGGGTAGAAGACACCACCATTCTCTTCTCCACCGAGATCTGCACCAATCTCCTCGAGTCGATGTGAAACGACTATGCTGCCTACGACTGTCCAGTCAATCTTTGCCTTCGATGCTTTCGCAATGTCTTCCATGAGTCTACCGCTACTCACAGGTGTTACAAGAACAGAACCTTTCTTCCTTGAGAGAACCCGGGAGGCAACGATGGCAAAGGACTGATCACCCCATAGAACCTGCCCATTCTCATCAACGAAAGTAGCTCTATCTGCATCACCATCATGGGCGATTCCAATATCAGCACCGGCAGACACGACGGCTTTTGATAGATTCGAGAGGTTCTTTGGCGACGGTTCAGGGTCTCTACCCGGAAACTTCCCATCTAGCTGTGCATTTAGAGAGATCACGTGGCAGCCCAGCTCTCTCAAAAGAAGAGGAGTGACCAGGGCTCCGACGCTATTGGCACAGTCTATGACAACTCTTAGATTCCGATTCGCTATCTCTTCCTTATTGACGTGAAGTTTGATAGCGTCGATGTAGTCCCTGATTGCATCTTCGTGCCTCTGGGAGGTTCCAATCTCTTTCCATCCAGCCACCTTGAAGTCCTTGTTGAAGTAGACGGATTCAATCTTTGACTCAACATCACGCGGAACCTCTATTCCGTTACTACCCATGACCTTGATTCCATGGAACTCAGGTGGGTTGTGCGATGCTGTAATCATCAAGCCTGCAGCACATTCAAGCCTAGGAACCACAAATTGGAGTGTGGGAGTGGGCGCGAGGCCGATGTCAATCACAGAACATCCAGTCGAGAGTACACCAGAAGTGATTGCACCAGTGAACATTGCCCCTCCCATCCGCGAGTCTTGTGATAATGCGATATTCCCCGGGCCAAGCACAGTAGCTGTAGCTCTACCAATGTCCAGTGCCATTTCAACTGTCAGCCCTTCGTTGATGACTCCTCGGACTCCATTTGTGCCAAAAAGACGGCCCACGTGCTTCACCGTGATGGTGTGATTCCAGGCAACGACTTAAGAGTGTTGATGAGTGGGCCAGTGGAGGTTGCGACAATGCCACTCTTCGGACGCAAAAAGGACAAGGAATACCAGGAGGCTGCAAGGCTCCTCTCGGAAGGACAGGCAGAGGAAGCATCAGAGAAACTCAGAGAATTCCTTGACAAGCACCCCAATGACACGAACGCAATGGTGTCACTGGCTGTCGCTTTGATTCAGATTCAGAAGAAACCAGCCTTGGATTCACCAAGTACACAGGAAGCACTCATTCTTCTCGATCAGGCTGCGGAGCTCAATCCACAAGACCCCGTCGCAATCTTCAACAAAGGAGTATGTCAGCGCACCCTCGGCCTATTGGCTGATGCGCTTGAATCCTTTGAGGCCGCACTGGAAGTGGAGGATAGACTTCCTCTGGCGATTCTTCATATGGCAGAAATCAACTACGAACTGGAGAACTGGGAGAAGGCTGTTGAGCTTGCTAGACTTGCACTAGTGAGAGACCCTGGAATTGAGGGGGCTCTGACTTGGGTCCCAGACGCCATGAAGAATGCAGGTTACATGGACGAAGAGGGGAATGTGGTCAATGCGCCTTGGGAAGAGGAGAATCCAGATGGATAACCTTAAATTCACTCCACCTGGACAGAGCCCCGTTCTGAGTGGTTATGTCCCACTCCGTATACCATCCTTGGTGATCTAATGTCGAGTAAAGGCGAACCTATGTATCGTGGCCACAAGCTCTCCGATCTTGCTCAGATGAACATGGACTCGCTCATCGAGCTACTTCCCACACGCCGCAGAAGGACTCTCAAGCGAGGCCTTCCTCCAAGACAGAAGAAGCTCCTCATGAAGCTCAGAGCGGCAAGGAAGCAGGCACGGAAGGGAAAGGATGTCATTGTGAAGACCCACTGCCGCGACATGGTCATCCTTCCTGAGATGGTCGACCTCACCATTGGGGTGCATAACGGTAAGGATTTTGTCAGGGTGAAGATACTCCCTCAGATGATTGGGCATGTTCTTGGTGAATTCAGTGTCACCAACAAGCAGGTCAGACATGGCAGCCCTGGTATAGGCGCGACAAAGAGCAGTGCCTATGTGCCTCTGAAGTAGGAAAGCACACCAACTTCTGCCCATTGAGGGGTCATTCCCTCTTGATTCTTAGACAATTACCCACAAGAATGATGACCAGTGCCGCGTCCACGCCCACTCCAAAAAGCTCCTTTGGCAGAACTCTCTTATCTCAAGAATGCAGTTGATGAGCAGATTTCATGGGAGACTGGATTATGGAGTACATAATGTTCTGGGAATATGATTCTGCTGATCATAACACAGTGATGGACAAACTCAAGCAATACAGGGATGAAGTGAAGAAGGACCCTGACAAACATGCCAAGTTCATCTCAAAGAACTACACAATGGTTGACGGTCCTGAAGGCTTCCAACTGGTGGAAACTGACAATCCTGAGCATCTCGTTAAGATAGTACGTCACTACATGCCTGAGGTGAGATTCAGATTCGCCCCTATTGTGGAACTCAAGAAGGTTGATCAGAAGACGGAGTAGTCAGTGTGGGTCACATCTCTTCAGTCCGCGATTGTTGGAATGCAAGACCGAACGCCCCTCCGTCATGTCTGTTGTAGAGAATGAGAATGACTACAAGCAGTACAAGAGCGATTGGAATCAATGCAGACCTGAGTATGCCGAACGAGTCCGGAAGCAGTTGATACATGACGAGGAGTGCGACGACAGTGAATAGAAGAACAACGACGGTCACACCAAGTAGGTTAGGACCATACCGAACACCGTAGGGAGTACGAACACCGGACTTACACATTTCCACTCCTAGACATGTTAGACGGGTAGTCCACTTAAAGACTCACAAGGCTGGAGAATCTATCCATAGTACATTCCACAAGAATGATAGCACCTAGAGATAATTCCCCGATTATGCACGAATTTGACCTGGGGAAGGCAACAAAGTATATCGCAGAGATCTATCAGGAGAAAGACAAGCCAAGTGCCGAAGAGTACACTGAGAAAGCTGGACTGGAGGGACCGATTATCGAAGACGAGATAGCCAGACTGTTCAAGCTTCTTCTCAAGATTACGAGGCCCAAGAAGATTCTAGAGATTGGCATGAATATAGGTTTCTCCACCACGTCAATGGCATTAGCTGTCAAGGAATTCGGAGGATTGGTCACAACTCTGGAGATGGATTCTGAGGTTGCTGAGGTTGCAAGGAAGAGCTTTGAGAGGGAGGGTGTAGCTGACAATATTGAGATTGTCATTGGCGACGCATATGATATACTGCCACATATCGAATCAGAGAGCTATGACGTGGTCTTCCAAGACTCCACCAAACGCGGCTATCCTCTGATGTTGAATGACTGTTTGAGAATCCTGAAGAAGGGAGGGCTTCTTCTTGTCGATGATACGCTCTGGCCAGTCACGAGGTCTGAAGAAGAGTGGAATGAGTCCTTCGAGAGCATTGACAAGTTCAACAGGATACTAGTCGAGAGTGAAGTGGAGAGCACAATACTACCTTTGGGAGAAGGTTGCACAATAGCTGTCAAGATTTGAATGCAGCTCTAGTCGGAATGAACCATGCCAGGATTTTAAGGTGGATTGTCATTCTGACGGGCTCAGAGGGATACTCTAGTGGACTCGGTTGGACTTGTAAGATTCAAGCAAGACATAGGGGAGGCACTCAAGGAAGGCCTCGAGCTGATTGGCGGCTTCGGAGATATCAAATCACCTGTATTGGTGAAACCCAACATATGCACAATATCAGACAACACAGGCTACTCTGTGACTAGGGTAGAAGTGGTTGAAGCGCTTGTACACATCATCCTCGAGGTGAATGGGAATCCTCAGATTAGAATAGTAGAATCTGACAGTCAGAGCAAGACAACTGGAGATGCATTCGAGAAGTTTGGCTATACACGCCTCGCGGGTAAGATGCAGAGTGAAGGATTTGACGTGTCGCTGGTCAACTTGAGTCAATCCCATCTAGAATCGAGAGCCTTTGAGGGGGACTACTTCAGAAACCCCGATCTACCCGACCTGATAGCAAGACCCGGATACTTCATCTCAGTAGCTGCAGCAAAGACGCACTACTTGACTTCAATCACCGGAGTTCTCAAGAACCTATTCGGCGTTCTTCCGAGAAAGGACCAGTCCTTCTACCACTCACGAATCGATGATGTCATCGTTGACCTAGGTCGATTGATTAGACCTGACCTCTCGATAGTTGATGCAAGGTTCGGGATTGAAGGATGGAATGGCCCCACAACTAGGCAGCTTGACGCCTTCATACTCGGGCACGAGCCAGTGTCTGTTGATGCTACTTTGGCGAGGATACTGGGGCTTGAGCCTAGAGAGATTCGCCATTTGACTGAATCAGCCAAACATGAATTGGGCACATTGGACCCAGAAATAGTAGGTTCAACCATCGAGTCTATAGCAGTGACATCTGAATCATGCTAGTCTGAGATAGCTGGTAGCGGACAGTAAGGACTCTGAAAGATCCTGGTATGTAGGTGATCCATCTCATCGAAATATGAGGGGCTTGAGTGACTAGTAGTGCCACTCAAGTGTTGGCGTCTCACCAAGGCCCGCTTGGGTAAAAACCGGGACCCCTGCAACACGGACCTAAGGATTCAGTGTCAGAGTTTCTGGCCACTCCGCTCGGGAAGGATCTGGCACTGGGGTTTCTTGGTTGGATTTTGCAGTTAGTCATATGAATTCAGGCGCAAGTACCGCCCTGAGAAACTGATGCACGTGTGACTAGGACAGAACGTTGGATTGGTTTCTCCTTGTTATTTGTCTGTACTTTTCTCACAGGAGGAAGATAGCAGCTGTCCGAGATTAAATAGCGAAATCGCAATACATTTGGAGCTTGAGAGAATGGCTGAGTAGGAACAAGACGCACGGGGAGCAACTAATTGGAGATCACGGAGATATCTGCGTCGCTGCTTGCTCCCAGACCTATCTTCACAGCATGTTTGATTTGTGGAATCTCCCAGACAGGCATGTTGAGTCTGTTCTTCACCTCATAGCTCTGAAGAATCCTTACACCCTCAACGTCTACGGCGACCATGTCAGTCCCTGCCAAGATGTATCCTGGAGATTCAAGTTGCCCGCTTGCCGGGCCTCCCGTAACAAAGACCTTTCTTGCATCCATGACGACTAGATCAGGTTGGAAGTACGAGGCGAGGTCCGCGATCTTCTCTTCCAGTTTTCGAGCATGCATCTTAAGTCGATCTGAACCCTTGATCACACCTACGAAGAGTTTCATAGTGCCCGTGAATCGTGCGAATTGGTGTGTCTTGAGACATGGCGCAACCACTAACTTCTCACAGGAGGTCATCGCCTCGCCGATGTAGGCACTCTTCATGTGAGCTCCCTTCGGTAGGGTCTGCTTGACCCACTGGGCTTCTTCGAGGAAGGAAACCTCTGCTCCAAGCTTCTCGGCGACTTCCAGAAGCCCGGTTTTCTGTGCAACCTCTCTAGTCTTCAGTCTGAACATGGATGACTCTACAATCTTGATTCCAGATGCGCCCGCATCCAAGATTGTTTCTCCCAGCGCGTGAATGAACTCCGGATCGCTGGAGGCAGGATATGGATCTGCAGTATTCAGGTTTGGTTTGATGGTCACCATATCTCCAGGCTGCACGAATTCACCCATACCCCCCAAGAGGTTCAGAGCACTATTGACTCCATCTTTCACCGATTGCTCGACCCGCACTTTTGCTACCTGGGTTTCTACATTGCTACGTTCAGTCAATTCTGGTTCCCAGAGAGGCGGATGTAGCACGTGCTAAAGGTCTTGTTGTTGAAGGCAGCAGAACTCCTACCAAGTCCTTCTGAATGGACATTGCAAAAGACGGGCGTGGAATCCAGCCTTCAAAGGAGAATACTCTGGACTGTCCGTGGTCTGCCCGCCGGGCATCAGAATCTACCTAACTCGAATCATAGTCCTGGACACAACCTAGTATACCTAGTTGTATAGCCACAACTGGTGTACCGTGTCAATCTTCTCCAGTTCCTAATATACTACTTCGGAACTGCGCAATAGAAATACATGACCATGTGAGAATATTGAACAGCGCTGGAGTGACTCTGTTTCTAGCAAATCATTCAAGTGGGGGGGATGTTTCTCGTGAAAGTCGAGGTATGCATTATGCCTGAACCGTTCAGAGTGCTTCAAGTCGGATTTGGTACAATTGGCAGAACAATTGCACAATACATTATCGAACGTAAGAACCTTGAACTTGTCGGGCTGGTAGATGTGGACCCCAATCTTCAAGGCAAGTGCGTAGAGGAAGTTCTAGGATTGGATTCCAGAGCGCGGACTATGATTCAGAGTAGTCTGGAGGAGTCCATAGCAACATCTGGCGGCTCTTCCATAGATGTCGCCGTCGTGGCAACAGTTTCTGATTTGGGAAAAGTCACGCCGACAGTTTCAACTTGTCTACGTGAAGGAATGGATGTAGTATCCATCTGTGAACAGCTCTCATATCCATACAATCGTCATCCGAAGCTGGCGGAGGAGCTCGATGCACTTGCCAAGGAAACAGGAAAAACGGTATTAGGCACAGGAATCAATCCCGGATACTTGATGGACCTTCTGCCTATTGTTCTGTCCTCACCCTCGAAGAGTGTGGACAGTATCGAGGTCACTCGAATAATCAACTCAAGTAACCGACGGGCTTCATTCCAGAAGAAGATTGGAACAGGAATGTCACAGGATGAATTCAGAAAGTCCATCGATGAAGGAGTGATTACGGGCCATGTCGGTCTAGATGAGTCTATACGGATGGTAGGTGATGCCCTCAATCTCGGGCTTGACCATGTTGAAGAGCTCCCGGTGGAGCCGGTTGTGGCTGATAGAGAGGTTACAACTCCCTACACTACTGTCCAAAAGGGAGATGTCTTGGGACTCAAGAGCAGGGGCGTTGGCAATAAGGCAGGCAAGACGCTTGTTACGCTTGACTTCTTCGCCTATGCAGAAGCGTTTCCTGAGTACGATGAGATTAGAATCAAAGGTCAACCGGATCTGGTGCAGCGTGTCGAGGGAGGAGTGCATGGCGACTTGGGAACCGTTGCGATGGTTGTGAACATGATTCCACTTGTTGTACAGTCAGAACCAGGTTTGAAGACAATGAAGGACCTACCTGCCCCACGCAATACAGAAAGAGTATGGAGATAGGCCGGGTTCAGAAAGACCCGTGAAATGGTGGTTTGAGATGCTAGAAGTCTACAAGAAGTCAACTCCAAGCTCAGAGAAACTGTTCAATCGAGCGCGTCGTGTATTCCCGGGCGGAATCAACCACAATCTCAGAACTTTTGCCATGGATAGGTGCGGTGCATACCCACCCTACATGGTGAGAGGAGAAGGTGGTCATATCTGGGACGTAGACGGAAATCAGTACATAGACTGGTGGATGACACACTATGCTCAGATTCTTGGACACAACAATCCCGATGTGAGGAAAGCAATCGAACAGCAGCTCCCAAACGGATGTCACCTTGGTGCCCTGAACGAGCACCAAGTGGCTCTTGGAGAAACGATTCAGAAGGCAATTCCCACGCTCTCTAAGATGCGATTCTGTAGCACTGGTAGCGAAGCCACGATGTACGCAGTGAGGTTGGCTCGTCTGTTTACCAAGAGAAAGAAGGTTGCCAAGGCATGGGGTGGATGGCATGGCGGTAATGATTCTCTAGGTTACCATATCAGTCACCCATTCTCAGACCACCCATTCTTTGACGGGGTCACTTTTGAGTTCAACAGCCGCGATAGCGTAGACTCAGTAATCAGGACCCATGGTGACGACCTAGCCGCTGTCGTCATTGAACCAGTTCTCGGGGCCGGCGGAGGCCTTCCCCCAGAGCAGGACTTCCTGCTATACCTACGAGAAGAAACGGAGTCCAGAGGGATTCTGCTCATATTCGATGAGATTATCACTGGCTTTCGGCTCGTCTATGGAGCTGCAGGGAAAGATAGGTATGGAGTAGAACCAGACCTTCTGACTCTAGGTAAGATAGCAGGTGGAGGAATGCACTTGGGGATCTATGGAGGTCGCGAAGACGTCATGACACTCGCCGCACCTGGCACCCCCGGTGGTAGATGGGTAGGAGGCGGTACCTTCTCGAGTCACCCCTTAGCCATGGTCGCGGGGATTGCAACGCTGAAACAGCTTGAGAGGCTTGGCGCAGAGTATGAGGCCCTAAACAGCCGCGGCGATGCGTTCCGTACTCGACTCAACAGCCTCTTCAATGAGGAGAACTTTGATGCAATTGCGACTGGTGTGGGGTCAGTGATGTTCATCAATGTGCTCAAACGACGGCTCAAGGATGAAATGCTTACCGGCTCGAGTCTCGGAGATGCCCTTGACAATGATAAGCTGGACCGCTTCCAAGGCCTCCTGATGGAGAACGGAGTGTTTGGTTATCATGGACTTGGTGCCCTGTCTTTCTCACACTCAGAAGAGGATCTAGAGAAGACTTACGAAGCAGTATCCCGGGCAATCACAGCGCTCAAACAGGCTGGTTGACATTGGAGAGAGAATCTATGAAGAGAGCTATAATCGTCTATGAGAGCATCTATGGAAACACCAAGAAGATTGCAGAGTGTATTGCAGAAGGCATGACACAAGCAGGCGACATAGAATGTGAGGTTATGAAGACAGGAGAGATACATCATACAGATGACCTCGCAGCATTTGACATAATCCTCTTTGGATGTCCAAATCACAATCAGGAACCTGCTAGAAACATGCTCAAGTTCCTTGATCGAGTTGCCATTGTTGGTTTGGAGGGTAAGATTGGGGCGGCCTTCGATACCTACACAGGTGGCAACATGGGTGTGGCGTTGAAGAAGCTTGAAACTGTGATTCAAGACAAGGTGCCTGGATTGAACTTGACTATGGAGGGCTTCTCGGCACTCGTTGATGACAGAAAGGGACCACTCGCAGAGAATGAAGCCGGACACGCATTCGATTTCGGCAGCCGGTTTGCCTCGAAGCTGAGAAGCTAGATTTCGAAGTCTGCGTGTGCCCTCGAGAGAATCTTATGGCCTTCTTCTGTAATGGCGTATGTGTCCTCGATGCCCAACAGAGACTCTCCCGGGATGATGATCTTGGGTTCGGAAGCGAGTGTGTTTCCAAGAGAGAGATTTGGACCCTTTGAATAGAAGACAGGCAGCTCGTCTAGCTCCAGACCGACACCATGACCAAGAAAGACTACCTTGTCAGAGCTAGTACCCATGAAGTTCTTGTGAATACCCAGCTCCTCGCTCAAATTCATCACTTCACTATGTAGCTCACCTAAGTTGTTTCCAGGTTTCATCGAGCGTGTGATGAGCTCCTTAATCTGTCCCAGAGCGTCAAGTTGGTCACGAAGCTCAGGAGCAAATTGTCCGCAGACAAAAGTCCGAGTCGTGTCTGAAAGATACCCCTGACAGTTCCCAACAGTGTCAACTATGAACGGACGATTCCTACCAAGTTTCCTCCGCGTGGACCCAAAGGTGTACTTGAGAGAGAGGCCCTGACCCGATATAGGCGTGAAATACGTGTTCAGGGTAGAGCCCCCACTTGAAACCACATAGGAGTACTGAACCATCGCGTTGTTGAAAGCTCTGGTGGTTATGAAACCCGCGTGACCTCTCTCGACCATCCATGAGTCGAGCCTGAGTGCTAGGTCTATCTCTGTCATATCTGGGTCTGCTATTTCCGTACAATACTCAAACGACTCATCAACAAGAGTAGCAGCTTTCTGCATCAGGTCAATCTCGTAGTCCGATTTCACTGATCGAATCTGTCTGAACAGGTTGCTTCCATCTACGAGGCGAGTGTCTTTTGCTTTGGACTGGAGGAATGTCACGAGAGAGAAAGGCATGACATCTCCTTCAATGGCTACATGGGATGCAGAATCCACATTGAGAGTTTCAAAGAGCATCGATAGTCTGCCCTGCGGTCGGATATCAGTGAGCGGAGAGTATGTCTTTACAAGATCGAGATTGCGCTCTGACAGACGAACCGGCTCGCCCTCCGCAGGTATGTACACTACACCCGGACTTCCTATTCCCGAATAGTAGTACAACTCAGCTACCGACATGAGTATTGCTCCATCAAGCCCCTCGCTTCTTAGCAGGCTCTGGAGCCTAGTTGCTCGAGATGTAGTTTCGGACTGCGGAACCTCTGCGTATGTTTCGGACATGGGCGTGGTTGAACAGTATCCCAATAAGACTCCTCCGCAATGCGCTTCGCCCAGTTGACATGATGTCCGAATATCGAATCCCCGGAGAACATACAGGGAAACTCTGTGTTTTGTGAGTAACATGCGGGTTTATTGCCTCAAGAAGTCAACCAGATTATGCCCGGAAGTGCAGAAAAATGCCATCCCGGATTGATTCGATGGAAATATTAGGATATACGAGGATTTATAATAACTGAATATCTTATATTATAACCTGATGTAGAATGGACGTGGCACACTCCATGCAGATATCAAACAGCATCAAGAGGACGGCGTGCGGAAGAGCCGGATGCATAATCCTATACACTGGCCGAGCTTGCCTATTCTGTGATGTAGCAAAGGAGCTGCTTAGTGAAGCTATGTCCCAATTTGGGGTCTCTGACAGAGTGATCTGCAAGCTAGACGTCGACAAAGGCGAGGACAAGGGCAGTGGGTGCAACGATGTGGTAACAAGTCTTCCCACGATACGGATCTGCAACGTGGTCCTGGAGGGCATCCCTGATGAAGGTCAGGTAAACGACGCGGTAATCCGTGCATTGATGATGGATTGCTTCTGCGACACGCCAGTCATCTAGTCAGAGCCCTATCATCTTCAACTATTCTGGCTTCAAGTCGGCAATAGGCGTTTCTGCATGCTTGATAATGACTTCTTCTTGTCCGTCGGTTTCTATGGCACATGGACGGGATTTACGAACTCGTTCAATGGCGGACCTGCCATCATTTGAGTCATATAGATAGACTTCAGCCAAAGCTAGCATTGTTCCAGTTCTTCCACATCCAGCAAGGCAATGAACCAATACTGGCTTGCCTTGGTCTAGTGAGTCTTTGACTACTGATACAAATTCACGTACATTGTCTGCAGAAGGTATGCCAAAATCTGGAATGGTAATATGGTGCTGTTCGAGTTCGAGTCCAGAGAAGTCCGGGAATCCGAATCTTGATTCTAGAGAGATTATCACCTTTATTCCCGCTTCCACAATTCCCTCAAGGTCCTCTCTGGTTTCAGGCAGGGTGGATCCCCATAGTTCCCCCGGTCTATGTTCGAACATATCAAGCAT
>JBHLPB010000240.1:0-4065 GCA_048939905.1 Promethearchaeota archaeon | reverse complement strand
GCTGAACCTGGAGTCTTCATCAGAAAGATACCTCGGTCAAAGGATGAGCCAGCCTATCTAGCTATTGAGATAAACCCAACTGGTCAAAGCGGTATTCCAATGTATAAGGTAGGGGCACTCATAAGAAATCAGAACGAACTTGATGCAGTCAGAGAAATCATATCTCAGAAGAAGGTAGACGAGATACTTCAGACGGTACAGAAGGTGAACCAACAGCAAACCGACTAGTCGTCATTGCACATGACTTCTCTCGACTAGAATACTCGATTTGATATTGGGTTTGACAGGTCCCATTCCAAGGAGTGGTCAGACAATGGTCAAGGTGAGTCCCTTTGTGAAGTTACTGCGAGGAGAGTACGAACTAACTGTACTACTTCTACTGGCGAAACTTCGCGGCAAGGCCAGAGCTGATGAGATAATAAAGGCGGGCAAGAAGACCCGGACGCTTCCAGCTCTCAACGGAGCGAGAGTTGCGAGTGCGCGCAAGTTCTTGGTAAAGAACGAACTCATTGAAGTTGAGAAGGAGGGGAAGGAAATCATCCATGTCCTAACCAAGAAAGGAGCCAAATTGGGCAAACTTCTCAACTCTATCTCAGACTTCATCATCAAGGATTTGAAATGGACACGTTGAGTCGGCAGAGTCCGGTCAATGTGAGAATGCTGGCGTTTCGTACAGTGAAGATGTCAGTATTCACTACTAGTCCTGCTCTATCTCACCGTCTTTCTGCTCTTGCTTGAACTGGACCATGAGTCTGAGAAACCCCAGAGGCCTCTTCAAAGGTATGATGGCTGCCGTTCTCTTGATGTAATCCCTGTGAACATCACCGTATCGCTCGACGAGTTCTCTGTCTTCCAAGTAGATCGCCGCCACGATTGGAATGAGAAAGATCAGAGCAACCAGTACCGCCATCAGGTTGTTTCGGAAGAAGGCCAAGCAGAGCGACAGGCACAACAATGAGAAGTAGAGAGGATGCCTGATGAAGGAGTAGATCTCTCCATGCACGGGCGGAGTTTCTTCTGGGAAGATTGTGAAGATATCCAGTCCATGGGTGGTCACGTCAAATCCAGACTTCTCAATCTGGACTTCTGTGAGAATCGTCATCAGGAGGAGCAGGACACCAATGAAGATGGCAATCCACAGATGCAGGAGCTCTGGGCCACCGACGAAGAGAGGATGGAAACAGCACGCGTACCACGTGACAAGGATGGGTATCACGTAGTGATAGAAGTGGTAGCGGTAGGCCGAATCTCCGTATGTTTCCCGATACCTCGCCGCTGTTCTGAAGTGGGCGATGCTAAAGGCGGTCCCGATGAGCGCCATAGAAAGCTGGCTGACTAGCGGCCCATACCACACGAGGCTGTCAATCCAAAGGAAGAACAGCAGGCACCCACTGAAAGCTACTAGGATATATGCAGCTGCTAGGATCTTCCCTCTCGAAGTCTGTAAATCTGGCACCTTCTCCTTCAGAAGCTTGACCCCTTTCTTATCAGACATCTTCATCCATCCCTTTCCAAGTACGGATTGTTCAGTTTGACAAGACATTCTTACCTTAACAAACTCTGCTATCGGCAGAGTTTCACAGTCCTGAGTACTTGGTTCTTCAGACAGACGCGAGTCTTGGAAACAGCTCCAGTGCGCCCTCTCGCGCGATGACCCTCAAGTCGTCATCATCAAACCCATCGAAAGATCTCAAGTCGTTCAAGACAAGAGAGGCCATCAACCTTGGCGCGGCTCCAAGGTCAGTCCCAAGTACAATATGAGATGGGTCGAGTAACTCTTTGAGTGTACGCAGAGAGCTTTGTGCAGTCACAGCGGTGGTGTCATAGTACATGTTTTTCAAGAGACGCATTCCTGTGGAGGGCCCCTGTTTCCGGATTATCAAGTCATAGAGCGATCGCAGTTTCTTGACCTTGTCACGTTGTCGGTACTCCAGTATACTGATTCTCCACGCAAGATATGGAACCGCTCCACCTCCATGCGGTAGTATGAATCTGATTTTCGGATTCCTGTCAAGCACTCCACTATATACCATGTTCGCAACAGCTCTAGTGGTGTCGAAGGGCCACTCAATGTGGACAACTGGCACATCAGGTTTCCTCATGTCGGCGAAGGGCGGATCATCAGGATGAACGAAGACTACTGCCCTGCGTCTGTTCAACTCTGCAAAGAACTCCTCAAGCTCGGGGTCGCCTAAGTACACCCCATCAGAGTTTGACAACAGGACAACACCATCGAGATGGAGCTCATCCATTGCATAATCAAGCTCTGCAAAGGCCGCATCTATGTTGGGTAGAGGTATGGATGCCAGTGCGCCAAAACGGGCAGGGTGGTTTCGTATCATCTCCGCGAGGTAGGTGTTTGTATCTCTGGCCAAATCTCGGAAAAACTCGTTGTGCTTGATGTGCAGACCCGAAGCAGGAATTGAGAGAATCGCCTTGTCTATTCCCACCTTGTCCATATCCTTTAAGCATTCCTCAGGAGTGTATGTGGGAATTGGCACTCCCGAGAGCTCAGTGATGCCCTTCTCTGCAAGGGATTTCACGTAGAAATCGGGGATGAGATGATGATGCACGTCAATCCAATCATAGCCGTCTGACATTATCTTTCACCGTAGTGTTCGAATTCGATTCGAATTCTATATTAGCTCAGAAGCTTATAACGTTTTCGAATATGATTCGAATTCGAAAGCATTATTACGAGGCGGCCGTAGGAAGTAACGAAGATGAGGAAATCCAAGGCAAGACAAGGCATTATTGACACTGCGCAGAAGCTAATCAGGAAGAAAGGCTACACCAACATCAAAGTGACCGAAATAGCATATATGGCCAAGGTGAGTGTTGGCACACTCTATTACCACTTTCCGAAAGGCAAGGTCGACATTCTTGCTGAGATTATGTCACAGAAGCTGGAGGGGTTCGTCGAAGAATTCAATCGACAGGTGGGTGTGGAAAATGTCCTCGAGAGGGGTATGAGTCTTGATGACACGCTTCGATGGGTCTTCAAGAAGGTCATAGAACTCCGAAGACCGGACAGGCATTTTCTCTCAGCCATTCAGAGCGAGATGCTCGCTAGTCCGGATGAGTACCTAGAGTTCGTCAAGAGATATCAGAGCACAGATGGGCTTCGACAGGCCATGGGCATCCTATCTGGAATTATGTTGAAATCTGAGGCAATTGATATTGCCAAGTTAGCGGATAAACAGGAAACGATTCAGAGACTTGTGGGGTTGCTCATGAGCTATCAGATTGTCTTCCCAGGCTACTTTGGCGACGATGATGGTCTTATCGACTTGGCTGTCAGTGTGTTCCTTCAGATTCTGAAGTCCTAGTTCTGTGGTCATTGATCTTCGGAATCCAATCCAAGTGCAGACTCTATCATAGATGTGAACCTCATCTGACGTTGCCATATCTGCCCAGCACTTACGCCGCCATCCACAACCAATGCATGTCCGGTGACAAAGCTCGAGTCATCACTTGCTAGCCAGAGTGCTGCGTTGGCAACGTCCTCCGACTGACCTGCGCGCGGGATGGGTTGGGCTCTTTCAAAAAGACGACTCAGATCCTTGTAGGTTTTGACGCTTTCAGCACTAGTGAGTCCCGCGGTCACACCAAATATGGAAGTCACAATCGAGCCTGGGCAGATGCTGTTCACGCGAATCTGGTACTGCGCCAGTTCCATGGCAACCGTACGAGTCAACTGTATAACAGCCGCTTTGGCTGCGCTGTACGGGTGATTTTGTGAGATGCCACGCAAACCAGCTATGCTTGCGATGTTTATTATGTTCCCTCCGCCTTGACGTTTCATGACTGGTGCAGCATGCTTCATTCCTAAGAACACACCACGAAGTAGGACGGCCATTGACCGATCGAAATCCTCGACAGCGATTGACTCGATTTCTCCTTTGACGCCGCCGACCCCTGCGTTGTTGACAACGCAGTCTAGACGACCGTAGGCATCCACAGCATAATGAATCATGCTTTTGACGTCATCTTCCATGCTAACATCAGCGTGCACGAAGATGGCATTGTCCCCAATGCTCCCAGCAAGCTTCTGACCCTCCTCAT
>JBHLPB010000017.1:0-16592 GCA_048939905.1 Promethearchaeota archaeon | reverse complement strand
ATACCATTGCCATCAACGAGTACTGGCCCTGTTTCATCCAAGTCTCTTAGGAGTTCAATCAACACAGACCCCTCACGAAGAAAGAAGTAGCCTGGAATGTAGGGAGTGGCGCACTCAACGGTTCTCTGTTCAGTCTGGATAGTCTCTCTGCTTTCCAAGTCCATTACGACTGCACAACCCGCTGCTATGCCCTCTCTATAAGAAACATCCACTCCCGTGACAATCGAGCTACTGAACGGCGGCATGTCTTCCATAATTACTCGTTCTGCGAGTCGCATTTGCTCGGCTCTCAACCGAGCTACCGTCTCGTTCACCGCAATCATCTTGGCTAGGTTCTGAACACTGTCGGACTGTCTCTCTTGTGCAGTTCCTCACCTCGACACACTTTTAGGTCTGCCAATTGAGCCTCCATGACACTGTTCATCTGGGAGGAAATGAATTATGGTATTCAATCCTTTACCTGGTTTAGAGCTGGTCTGGGATATTGTCGCATTCATTATCTCGTTTATCCTGATTCTGATGCTGGTCCAGATCAATGCTGCAATAGAGAAGAGCGGCAAGCTATCGACGGTAGTGACAAGGAAGGTCATCCATACCTTCGCAGCCCCCGTATGGGCGGTGTCATGGTTGCTCTTCTCAGGAGGAGTGTTCAGTCGCTGGCTAGCAATGGTTGTTCCTCTTCTCTTTGTAATCCAGTTTGTCGCAATCGGAACTGGGAAGATGCAGAATGAGGACTTTGTGCGATCTATGTCTAGAAGTGGGGATCCTAGAGAGCTTCTTGGAGGAACCCTATACTATGCTTTCATGATGGTAGTTATCGGAATTCTCTGGTTCTACGTTCCACCCGATGGAAACTTGGCCAATGCCACCCCACTGGCCCTAATTGTCTTTGGATGCCTAGCTGGTGGTGACGGTTTCGCCGACGTTATAGGACGCAAGTATGGTGGTGACAGGAAGTTCGGGATAGGTGGTGCTGAGAAGACACTTGCAGGCGTCATTGGAATGTTCATCGGATCATTCCTGTTCAGCTTCGTCTTGGTGTTCTTGTTCTCAATTGAGGTGGCCATCTTTAATGTGGTAGATTTGATTCTGCCAATTGTGGTTGTGAGTCTTGTTGCGACGATTGTGGAGGCAATAACGCCAAAGGGCCTTGACAATCTGACCATTTCCATTGCAGCCATTGTGATGGTGCTACTGTTACCCTACCTTGGACTGTTCTGGCCGTTTCCGACGTTCAGCCTGTTCTAGATGTCGTGGTGCGCTCAATGACCCAAGATTTGACAGTCATCAAGCTTGGTGGGTCATTACTGACTGATAAGACGAAACCCTACACCTACAGGAAAGACGTTCTAAAGTCGGTTGCCCGAGAGATTGGAGAGTGTCTTGATGAGGGTCTAATCCAGTCCTTGGTCTTGATGCATGGTGTTGGTTCATTTGGTCATCCACCAGTCCTTGAACACAATCTGCACAAGGGCTTCTTGGGACGCGAACAGCTCCTGCCTCTGTCAAGAACACAGGAAAGTGTTGCCGAACTCCGTCACATAATAGTGAAGGAACTCCAGAACGCTGGAATCCCCGTGTGTCTGATGTATCCATCATCAATGGTGACCTCTGAGAAGATGAAGATGACCAACTACTTCCTAGGGCCATTGAAGGGCTTTGCTTCAGTCGGGATGGTCCCTCTATTGGGGGGCGACATCCTAATTGACTCGGTCATGGGCTGGAGTGTTGGCAGTGGAGATCAGTTGGCCGTCATCATCTGCAAAGAGCTGGATGCCAAACGTCTGATTCTCGCATCCGATGTTTCTGGAATCTATGAGGCCGATCCAAAACTGAAGCCTGATGCTACACCAATTGATGTAGTCAATCTGAGCGACCTCCACGCGACTCTAGAGCGAATGGGCAAGTCCGGAATGGAGGACGCAAGTGGGGCAATGAAGGGCAAACTCCAGTCATTGATTCCTGCGAAGCCTCTAATCGAGAAAGGTCTGGAAGTCGGACTCCTTTCAATGATGGAATATGGCAATCTAAAGGCGTTCTTGATGGAGGAACCTGTCCAAGTCACACGTGTTGTTGTGGAGTAGACGCAAATCTGGGACTCTAAGTCCCAGAACCTTTCTTTTTCTCAACCTGACTACGATATATGTCGAGCAGTTTCTTGGTATGCTCTTTCAAGTCATAGTGGTTCTCCACGGTTCTCCTTGCATTATTACCAAGTCTCGATTGTAGCTCCTCATCTACCAGAAGGTTTCTAACGGCCTCGACCAGCGAGCCAACATCTCCTGGATGGACAGCTAAGCCATCATGACTGTGAGTGACAATCTCTCCTGGTCCGTACACATTTGTGGTCACAACCGGAACCCCACAGGCCATGGCCTCTATGATTGAAAGACCAAACGGCTCTCTCCTTGAAGGGTAGAGGAAGACTCTACTCCCGTTGATTAGGTCCGGTACTCTCTCGGTTTCCACCACTCCGAGATAGTCGACCATCTCCAATACGCCCTTCTCTTCGAAATCTTCGAACAGTGTGTCCCTGTAGGATCCATCTCCGGTCATGAGCATCTTGAGGTCTGGAAAATGCTGCCTGAGTTGAAGAAGCATCTCGGGAAACAGGTCTACTGCCTTCATGGTTTCAAGTCTGCCAAGGAATGCGATATCCCACTGCTTATGGATATCAGATCTGGGACTGAATACTGAGAGATTCACTGCATTCTGAAGAGTAGTCACCCTATCAGCCAGATTCCTTGGAAGCAGGTGCTCCCGAAGTGTCTCTGCGACATTCTCACTGACTGCAAGCACCAAGTCGAAAGGCATGTGCAAAGCGAACTGTTCGTAGTCAGTTGTGTCGGTCCCGTTTGGCAGTATTAGTGGCTTGGGTAGGCCATGAATGGACACCACCGCTGGGATGCTTGTCACTTCTTCGCTCTTCTGTAGAGTTTCCAAGACGCGGTTGAACACCACGTAGGTGCTGTGCGCGTGAATCACATCTGGTTTGACATCAAAAAGCAGTCTGCCAAGTTGTTCTGCCAACAACCACACATTCTGCTCCAAGTCGCCTGGTGCGAAGAGTTGCTCCGCTGCCGTAGACCTTTCGTCCTCAGACAGTGCATAAAACTCCCACTTACGTGCTTCCAACAGATTGC
This sequence comes from Promethearchaeota archaeon, assembly GCA_048939905.1. Lineage (GTDB taxonomy): Archaea > Asgardarchaeota > Thorarchaeia > Thorarchaeales > Thorarchaeaceae > SMTZ1-83. Next base: position 13,449 of record JBHLPB010000017.1, on the reverse strand, counting down.
CGGGGAGATGAAAGAGTGTGTAGTGAGAACGAACGATCTTGTCTGAGAACTCACGAGCTGGTGCCTGAGTCACTACGTACGACTCATGACCTTCTGAAACGAGCTCCGCAGATAGGTAATGCAGTATTGCTTCGTACCCACCAAGACCGGCAGGGTTAAGGCTGTCACAAAGGTGGAGAATCCTCATACTCAGTCCTTACCAGACTCAATCAAGGATGTCTAATCTATCTATCGAGGAACACGCCAGTGAATCGACGAGATGTGAGAGAACCTGCATTGGTTAGTCTCCCAGACCGTGTCCGCGACCGTGACGTGTTTCACGACAAGGATGGGAGGGTCTTTGTCACTCTCGGCTACATCCAACCAGCGAATCGAATTCTCTCCTTCTTCAAATACGCACCTCACCCTGATGGCAAGTGGGTTTCAGGAGAACATCGGTACGAACGCATCTTCTGGGGTGGAGGGGCCTCAGCGTCCGAGGGCATGACGAAGGCCCCTGATGACTACCTAGTATACGACGAACACTTCGGTGTAGAACTCCTAGAGGTGCCCAGAGATGATGTTGGCAAGTACTTCAGTCCTGAAATCAGACTGAATGAGATCATTAACGACGGAGCCAAAGATCCATTGGAGCAGAGCGTGGGTGAGATGGCTGAGACTCTCCATGGCACACTTGGAATCCCTTTGGAACGGTTGGGAGTCACGGGCAGCATCGCTTGGAAGGCACACGACCCGTCCTTTTCTGACATCAACATGAACATCTACGGCTTTGAAACATCGTGGCATCTTCAGAATAGCTATGATGAGGTTGCAGAAGAGAACACACACATGCGTCTTAGGGAATTGCATGAATGGGAACGCACTATGTCCAGAGTCGTTGCTCGTATCCCAGTACTCCCTGTTGAGGACATGAAGACGCTGTTCACAAGAAGGAAAGGACTTCTCTGCAACGAACGGAGTATTGGGGTCATGCCCATCCTTCTCCCAGATGAGGCTCCAATCATACACGGAAGTGAGTCATACACAACTGTGACCTCCTCTCCTGTACGGGTTGAAATGGAGGTCACCAGCGAGGAATACGGTCTGTTTCTCCCCGCAATCTATGAAGGCAATTCTAGCCCGCTCGATGTCATAGAAGGGGGCCGGGTGTCAAGGATAATGGTGTATGAGGGGTCGTTCAGAGGACTCCTGCGAGAAGGAGACAGAGTGGAGGTGTCAGGCATCATTCAGAGAGTTGCACCAACAGGAAACAGGGGTGAAACCTTCTACCAGATGATGGTCGGCTCGAAGATGGGGGCGGGTAAGGAGTTCATTCGCCTTGTCAGCAAGACCTAGTACTCGACGGCATCTGTGGTCTTGAGAACATTGGCCTCCCAACCTGGTACATAGCTTATCGCTATTTGTTCATATTCTGTGCCCTTTCGTTCTACCATCTCAAGAACGCCAGAGACCAATACTTCCTCATCTCTGAAGGCCATCATTCGAAATTGCTCTATGTAGTTGAGAACTCTGGTGGGTGATGCGCTTGCGTCGCCATCCAGCACTTCAAGCGTTTCGATTCCATACTCGCTTGGCATGTAGTAACCATCATCATGCTCAGTGATGCGAGCCCTGACAGTGATTCGGTCACCCGGAGTCATTATTGCATCCTCAGCAAGATTGTCAATCTCATCAAATCTACGAATAGGCTCGAACTCCACCTTGAGGAAGGGATCTCTTGCCCCTGGCAGGATACCATAGATGCCCTTTCGACGATGGTGCGCAATTATCTCTTCACGGGTAATCGCAGTAAAAGGAGACGGCTTCTCCAAGAACTGTTCCACTTCCACTACAAACTCGTTGGCCAGATACCCGTCTGGTTCAGCATACCATTCAAGCAGAAGCAGCCGAAGCTCTTCGAAGGTCTTCTTTCCGTAGACAGTGATGTCCAGATCCGAGTATTGTGGATGGTATATCCCCGCAAGGAGGCTACCGAATATACCGAGGTCCGACTGTCTTATCGATGTGTTCTCTACAAGATAATCAATGAGTCCAACCAAGAGGTCTGCAAGAAGGTCATCAGGTGGGGAAGCAAGCATCTTCTTCAGACCCTTGTCTGTTCTGAGAACCTCACTGATGTCAGGATGTCTTACTCCAACAAGTTTGGTGTCAAGAGGGGGATAATGGACTGCGAACTGGGGATAATTCTCATTGACAAACTCGACACCTTCAGGCCCATAGAACTTGCAGTATCCCTCCTTCCGTATGCGTCTATCCAGTAGAGTGTCAGACTTGAATATGGACATAGGCACGTATTCAGGGTCGCACACGTATCCCTCTGAGGGATGCCAGTATCCGTAGACGCGGAAGAAGATACCTGGTTCTGTCAGAATCAAGTCACGGTCTCTGAGCGTAATAGTCCTTTCAGGCATTATCGCATCCCAGTCCATTGAGATACGCCAAAGAAGCTGAATGATAATCTTTCCTCTCGACAACCAGACTCATTAGGAAATGCCGCCCTAAGATACCTGTGTCGTCCGGAAGGTCATATGTCAAGACAAAGGCCGGCGATGGCGAAACGGCCAGAAAGGCCCTCCTGGAGGCCAAACTCCTAGACACAGAATACAAGATAGTAGATGAATACCAAGACCTGTATTTTCCATTATCAGGCAAGGTTTCCAAGGCCAAACTGAAGAAAATCCTGGCCGGCATAGACTTCGAAACCGGCAAGAGAGAGTTTGTCACGGCGCATATAGGACCGAGGACGTTGTCTGATGCTCTTGAAGGCATACTACCCCCAGAACTGTTCGAACAGCTGCCACGTGCCTATGACCTCATTGGAGATATCGCAGTTCTTGAACTACCTGATGAGCTAGCTGACTTTGGGAGGGAGATAGGGTCAGCTTTTCAGTCAGTACACAAGAACTTCTCAACAGTCCTAGGCAAGCGAGGTGCCATAACCGGAACTACAAGAGTTCGTCAGTATGACCTGCTTGCTGGTCAGAGAAAGACCCGAACCATTCACACAGAATACGGCTGCAGAATCGCAGTAGATGTCGCAAAGGCCTACTTCAGTCCTAGACTGCTTGAGGAGCATAACAGGGTTGCAAATCTGGTCATGGATGGCGAGACTGTGGTTGACATGTTCACTGGAGTCGGCCCTTTCGCGCTACACATTGCCAGAAGACACAGTGCAAGGGTCTATGCTATCGACATCAACGCCGATGCTATTGATTTGCTCAGAGAGAGCATTGAACTCAATCGACTGATAGGTGAGGTCATCCCCATACTGGGAGATGCACATGACTACGTTCAGAGCAGTTTCGATGCAGATGTTGACCGTGTGATAATGAATCATCCAACGGGTGCATTCGAGTTTGTAGGGGATGCATGCAAAGCTCTGAGGGAGGACGGGGTTTTGCACTATTACGACTTCGCAGGTGGAGAAGACCCTGAGAGCAGCGTCCAGGAGAAGATAGAAGGTCTAGTGAGAGAGTCGGGCAGAGAAGTACAGAGCGTTGACGTGATACGAAGGGTTCGTGATAGTGCCCCTTACGAGTACCAGATGGTCGTTGATCTGGTCATTCGCTGATGAAGAGCAGCTCACAATCAATGGTAGCTTCAGGCTGTTTTAGCCTCTCTATGAGAGAACGATTCAGGTCTGAGGCCGCCTTGTCAGCATGAATCATCAGAGTTCGTCCGCACACAAATGTGCTCTTTCGGGCCACCATGCTAATCGAATCAGAATACGTCAGCCCGGGGTCCCCTCTTCCTTCAATCTCCTCGACCAAACCCTCTACAGCGAGTCTCAGAACAATACGCGTGTTCGGGGATCTAGCTAGTTCTTTGACCTGCGAATCGAAGCTTCGGAGTGTCTTATCTGCCCGAATGCCGACAATACAAGTACCTCTTGGCGTCAGAGTTGACTCCGATGTAATCTCAACCGTAGTTTGATGACTCCCAGTCACATTTGCGTGTCCGTAGGCTCGGAACTGCACTCTACGCATGTTTCTAGGATTGCGCTCAACGCTTTTATCAATGCATGCCACATTCTGCAGTGATTGTGTTGCGTGACAGCTCCTTTGAGAAACAAGCCGAGAATCTCGCTCAGAATCTTCGACGCCGAGGATATCTAAAGAGCGAGAGCGTTGAACGGGCATTCAGGGCGGTTCCTCGAGAGGAGTTCGTACTCCCGGAGTCTCGTAGGAACTCATACCGCGATTCACCTCTATCAATAGGATTGGGCCAAACGATCTCTGCTCCCCACATGTGCGTAATAATGTGCGAAGGCCTGGACCTTGAAGAGGGGCACAAGGTCTTGGAGGTGGGCGCTGGATCAGGGTATCATGCTGCTCTGTGTGCAGAGATAGTAGCACCAAAGGGATCCCCCAACCCGGGCCATGTCTACACAATAGAGATAGTCAAGGGCCTAATCGATTTTGCCAAAGGGAATCTCGAACGGTCCGGTTATGCTGATAGAGTGTCAGTGATTCATGGTGATGGTGGAGTGGGGCTACCTGAGAAGGCTCCCTTTGACCGAATGCTCGTGGCAGCAGCAGCACCTGATATTCCTCCTCCTCTGATTCAACAGCTGGCTCCAGGTGGCATCTTGTTAATCCCTGTGGGTTCTCGTGGCTTCTATCAGGAGCTAATGGTAGTGGAGAAAGATCTGGACTCCAACGTCACCAAGAAACGGTGGGGTGGAGTTGCGTTTGTACCGCTGACAGGCGAGTATGGTCATTAAGTTCATTTCACCCTATGGAGAGGTACCACTGAAAGTGTCACATAGTCATCGTCCTTCAGATTCAGTTTCTTTCTGAGATCGAAAGGCGAGATTACCTCCAGAATGTCCTGTCCGTGATGTGTCCGCTGGGCAATGACCACGACACCATCGACCTTGTGATTCACCTTGACACGGTAGCAGACAACATCTCCAAACGTCCGCCCCTCAAGAGTAAAGCCTGACACAATGAGGGGTGGGGACTGTTTCATTCTACTTATGGCGTTACGCGAGTTCTCATCTACAATCTTCACATTAAGGGTGCCAGAGAACGGCGTGAAACCAAGCGCCTCAGCGAATCTTGAGGAGTACACATCTACATAGTATGCCCCTTCACCTAGGCCATGAACCACCCGGCCGCCTATCACAATCTCCTCTTCACGTGGTGCAAGAGCGAGCTCCAAGTCGGTCATTATCTGGCTCAGTTCTTTGATGCCTTTCCTTGTCAATTGAAGCACCATACCACTGACTGTGTGAGTCCGGGCCACATACCCCTCCTCGACACAGACCGAGATTCGTCGTGATGCAGTCTGTTGGCTTATACCAAGCATCTCTCCAAGTCTTCGGGTCGTTAGAATGGTCCTTCCGTGAGCTGCCCCCTCTCGTGCCAGAACGTACAGCGTAAACCAGATGTCAGGTGTAATCATGGCGCTTTGCTCTCCACGCTCCGTCCTATTATTGATTATCTCTCGTGCGGTCTTCGAAGGCTCTCAGTTCTCTTACCAACTTCTCCTGCTGAATGGCTGAGGTTATACTTCCGCGTGTGCGTTCAATTATCGACCTAGCAACGTCACACTTTCTTCTGAGGTCGGGCACCAAGGCATTTGGGAAGTCGAAGGTCTGAATCTCATCGAAGATCTCTTCCATGAAGCCCAACAGATTGGTTGCTCGATCAACGTCTTCTTGTCGAATGCTATCAAGCACGGCTCTCCTGAGTTCTCCTACCGTGTCTGCAAGACCAGTCAAATACGCTCTCGCAGGAATCCCGTAGTGCTGAGGGGGTGTGAATCCACCATCCTTCAATAACGACAGAAGGTTCGCAGCCTCTGCTATCTCTTGATATGCCACATCCAGACTCCTTGAACGAGCCATGAAATCGCTTCCAGTAATCTCTTTGAGGGCGCTCTCTACGATTGCGTGCGCCTCTGACAGCAGTCCAGCAGCGGTCTCGAAGTTCCCTCTATGGCTCTCCTTTATTGACTCACTACACTTTCTAACAGCTGATCTTGATAATGGAAGTACTTTCTCACGGACTCCATCATCTTCCTCAATCTCAGTTCTCAGAGGCTCCAGAATCTCAGATAGCTTCATGTCCGTCCCCGCCCCCCCGTCTACTGCATCTTCTTTATTTGTTTGCTCTTTGACAAAAGCACCACTCTGCTCTCAACCTGCTCATCTTGGAGATAGTACCCTGTAAGAGCAGACAGTTTCCTGGAGAAGGCACGAATCTCCCGGTGTGACGGTGCGTTGACACTGCTCATTCTATTCCTAGATGAACCGAGAAACATGTACCCTTTCACTTCAACAAAGTCTGGCTCACCTGAGAGGATTAGCTTGGCGAACGAACGCGGTTCATGCATGTTGTGACCTGCAACCATTGTGAGTCGATTTACAGTGCGGCATGATAGCGAATGAAGGGCCTCTTGTGCATCATTCAGCAGTTTCCAACCATCACGAACTATTGGTCTGCACAAGGCGCGATAGGTCTGTTCATCTGGTGCGGCAAGTGTGACGTAGAGTTGTGTGGGGAGGGTCATGTCGATCAGCACGCCTGGCCGCGTTCCATTGGTCACCAAGAATGTTGTCATCCCCCGCGCACCCCCCTCCTCAATCAGCTCACTCAGGAAAGGATAGAGTGTTGGCTCTCCAGCTAGTGAGATTGCCAGATGTCGAGGCTCCCTGGCTTCATGATATCTCTTCTCGGCCACACTAGTTCCAATCTCGGGATTGTATCCTCCAAGTGACCGTAGGTTAGCCATCATCACCTCATCGAGCAGATCAGATGGTGCTAGAACTTCACTCTCAGCAACGCTAGTCTGATTCCATCCTGTACCAATATCTGAGGGAGTCACTCGCCAACAGAAGTCACAGTTCTGAGTACACTTGTCCACTACCGGAGTCATCTGCAGACATCTGTGACTCTCAATGCCATAGAATCGCTCTTTGTAACATACATCTCCATAGAGCAGGCTCTTCCTTTGCCACTGACATGCCTTGAATGCTCCTCGCTGTCCAAGAAGGTGATACCCTTGCCGCTTGAGCTTCGCTCTCAATTCTGCTGGCATTTCCGAACTCAATGGTGTCGTCGGCCAGGACTACGTTGCTTCTTATGAGCATTTGGCATTGTTACTCCTCGCCAGAGGCCAGTTCCGCAGCCATAGTCTCTTGTGTACTCCAAGAACCAGTAAGCATGCCTTTTCTGGAGAGCTCTCCCAAGGCACTGCGACTCTCTGGGTCTAGAGTACCTGGGGGCATGTTCTCAAAGGCACTTCCAGGAAGCGGCATGAATACGTGTCCGTGTACCATCGCTCCCATTCCTGCCAGCTCTTCACACATCTCGATACTGGCCCTCAGCTCATCTCTGGTTTCTCCAGGTAGTCCAAACATCATGTCAACATGTGGTGTGAAACCACAGTCGAAAGACATTCGAATTGCATCTAGCCCTTCTTCCACAGTGTGATGACGATTTACAGTATCCAGAACCCTGTTACTCGCTGACTGTAGTCCAATCTGGAGCGTTTCATTGGCCACATAGCTACGCAATAGATCTAGAGCTTCCCTGGTGACGAATTCGGGTCGCACCTCGGAGGGAAACGCTCCAAAGAAGACCTCCTCAAGACCTTCAACTGAGGTGGCTCCGCTGAGTAAATCTTCTAGTCTGTCCAGATCCATCTCACGCCCCTTTCCACCATAGGAGAGGGCATTCGGGGACAGGAGCCAAGTACGTCTGAATCCCCTCTTTTGAACCGCTCGATTCAGCCAGGTGACAACTGAATCTGTGGACCTATGCCTGACTCCCTTGCTGGTCAAGAACGGTGTGCAGCAGTACTTGCAGGCGAACGGACAACCCCTTGTAACCTCGATTGGACCTAGTACGTTCATATCAAGAGCGAAGGGGGGATATCCATCCAAATCTACCCTGGGAAGGTCTCTTGGCTTAGGATAGGACTCACTCTTCTTCGAAACAACCCCGTCAATCTCTCCGGGGTCCTTGTCGTTCATCAAATACCACAGCAGGTCTGTTATGGTCTTCTCTCCCTCACCTATTACGACGTAGTCAAATCCAGCGTCTAGGAGCTCTCCAGGACGAGCGCTAGCGTGAGGTCCACCTCCAATTAGCGTAACCGCCTCGTCGAACTGTGCCTTGGTCTTCTTGCTCTCATGGAATACCCTCTCTGTCTGAGTACTCATTACTGATTGTGCGACAATGACCTGTCCCTTCTCACCCGCCTTACGAATGGTGCTTTCAGAGAGCTCAAGCGGCGCACTCACCTTCAATTCGGTGAGTCGACTATCCATCTCAATAGCCCCGAGAAGAGCTGCTACGCTATATCTCGAAGAAGAATGGGTACGGAAGATGAGGTGATGAGGCCCCACGCAAGACACACGCGCTAGTTCTCTACGGTGCGCTCAGCGACACCGTCTTTGGTGACAGTCATAATACGGATTGCGCCGCCAGACTGTGCGTCTCTGGACATTCCAGCCTTCACTGCTGCAACTGCTATCTTCTCTGCTTCCTTGACCGTTAGACCATCCTTGTAGTCCATCTCTAAGACGCCAAAGGCTGTCTGCATTCCACTTCCAGCGGCTGTATAGTCTTCAGGCATCAATGATCCACCCATATCCAGTGTATAGAGTGCGGGACCGTCAGTGTCAAACCCAACCACGACAGTCTGTACGAACAGAGGTGCCATTTTCTGCTGATACAGGGTGTTGGCCACCATCTTGGATAGCGCCTTCACGCTGATGGCCCTCTTCTGATTTAGCTCGTAGAGCTTGATGCTTGCTTGAAGTCTATTCACAAGCATCTGGTAGTCCGAGGTAAGCCCTGCAGATGCCAAGACTATGGTGTCAGATAGCTTGAATGCCTTGACACCCTTGTCTGTGAGAATGAAAGTTCCCCAGCTGATTAATGAGTCAGTAGCTACGATAGCTCCATCACTGCACTTTATACCAACAACAGTCGCACCAGTAGGAAGTGACATTACAAGAGGTCCTCCGTAGGGCGCTCTGGCCCGAGTTACGGTCAGGTAGGTTCTTTTTAAAACGTTTTGAACTGTTCCTTTTGTGCAGACAAAGACCAAGCAGGAATTGACTCAGAGATATGCAGTGGCTGAATCCCTTCACAAAGATCCCCACCATTATGACTGCAGAGGAGATTATCGACTTTGCACAGAAGAAGTCGACACGTGTGAGCATGAAGAGCTCTCTTAGACTGAAGAGAGTAGAGCGTACCCGTATTCGAGAGATAACACGACTTCAAGAGTTCACCAAGCAGATCAAGAGCAAACTGAAGGAGGCTGTAGAGGATTTCCCCTCTCTGGACCATCTGCATCCATTCTATTATGAGCTCACCGAGATCCTGGTCGGGATTGATAGACTAAAGCAGGCCCTTGGAGCTGTCTACAACTGCACTCCTCCAATTGACGAAATCACCAACAACCATCTTGAAGCACTGAAGCTAGCAGAGGACTTCCGTCAGATGAAGAAGACGCGCAGAGCCGCCAAGGGTAGAATCTCATCAATTGTGCGCGCAACAGCCTCCAATCTGGACTTCATCATTGAGGCCAAGAAGACTATGTCACGACTTCCTGGAGTGACGCCCAATTCTCCCACCATAGTGTGTGCAGGTTTCCCTAATGTCGGCAAATCAACTCTTGTGAAAGCGGTTTCAACGGCGGAGCCCGAGATTGCACACTATCCCTTCACCACCAAGAAGGTAATCATTGGTCATCTGACCATCGAGGACCAAAATATCCAGATTATCGACACACCTGGGATACTGGATAGACCTATGTCAGAACGGAATGAGATTGAGAAACAGGCGATTGCCGCGCTGAAGTACCTCGCCCACGTGATCATCTTCATGATAGATCCCTCTGAGGCCTGTGGTTGGGGTTTCAACGACCAGCTCAACCTATACAAGGAGGTTCAGAGGATGTTTCCCCTGAATCCACTTCTCGTTGTCTTAAACAAGATTGACATCACTCCTCCCGAGCAGCTTGAGCTGGCGAGGAAGAAGATGCCTGGAGCTCATGAGATAGTTGCCATCGAGGGCAAAGGTGTTCAAGAGCTGATGAACGACGCTCTTGAAGAGGTGGACCTGGCTTCTCTCCAAGAGTCTGTGGATGAGTTTGTTGCCCTAATCTCGCAGCGAGAATCCGACTCCTTTGACAGTTAGCTTCCCTGGGCCTCCAATCTCTCCCTCAAGAGAAGCATCCACATCCAGCATCTTCTGAGCCACCCACAGGTTGGTCTTTAGGTGCGCTGTGATCTTGGTCACGCCTATTGTGCTCGTGCCCCTCGCCAACACCATGTAGGGAACCAACATGTCACATAAGTGAGAATCGACCGCCATTCCTGTGGAGAGTTCATCAATCAATTGATGCGCACATTCTGAACCCACATCCTCTGCAGGTTTTCCTCTCTCTCCAAGTCTGTCCGCGCCAAGTCTTGCACCCTGCTCAGACTCCGCCCATATGACAATGCCACTTCCTGGTCCTAGGTGTCTATCCTCGTTCTTCTGATAAGACTCTGTGTCAATCGTAATCTGTTCTATTCCGTTCTCGCGCAACACCGAACGTGCTGAATCGGCCTGCCGTCTTGCAACATGCGGCGGCAGTCTTACACAATGCGAGATGCCACTGACTCGTACAGTGTCACCAAAGTCCACGAGTTCAAGCGGGGAGAGCTCTTCCACAGGCGTAATCGTACACGACACTCTTCCTCCCCCTCTAGGAAAGTGTCCTCTCTTTCTTACAGATATCTCAACATGCAGACCCGTTTTCCGTACTGAATGTGCAAAGACCTCCCGCATGTAGTCTATAGGTGGACTCCACGAAACATCAGTCCCTCCTGTGAGGCTCAACATGATGGGTTCAGGGGCAAGAGCAGCTGTTGGTAGAGCAGCCTGAAGTATTAACGAGATTGATCCCGCCGTTCCAACATCGTAGCTATAGTGTCCTCCCCTCCTATCCCGTGGTGAGAACTCCACGGTGGTGCTTCCAACCTCTAGCCCTCTCACTTTCGCCTTCACCAACTGACCGATGATGTCGATACCCGCCATGTGTTGTCTCTTGAGGCCTGGCTTTGGACGACCTGCACGTATCCTGCTGACTCTTACTGGAAGCATCGTGAGTGCTGACAATGCAATCGATGTACGGAGTATCTGACCTCCTCCCTCACCGTAGGAGCCATCAATCTCTATCATCATGGAGACCCTACGCCCTCGGTGAGACTTGAGCAGTTAAGGACTTCCGTTCTCCGTACCCCTGCCGAAGCCTTATTACGTCACATCACCCGTTCGGTTGCGGTGAAGATGAGGTCTGTATTCATCGGGCGCTTCCAACCGGTCCACAAAGGACATGTCCATTCAGTCAGGCAGGTTCTGGAGAAGGAAGAGGACCTGATCATTGTCATAGGCAGCTCCCAATACTCACATACACCGCATAACCCCTTCACAGGCGGGGAGAGGGTCATGTTCATGAAGGGAGCACTCATCGACGAGGGACTTCCACTTGACCGCATTGACATCATTCCCCTCGCAGACATCAACATCCATCCACTGTGGGTCTCCCACATGATAAGCTTCGTTCCATACTTCGAGAAGGCCTACACGCACAACCCACTTGTTCGTAGGCTATTGAAGGAATATGGAATCGAGGTGGATGAAACAGAGCTTCTTGAGAGAAACACCTACAGTGCCAAACACATTAGAGACCTCATCCGTTGGGACAATCCCGAATGGGAAACTCTAGTACCTGATTCGGTTGCGAAGCTAATCAAAGAACACAAGCTGGATGAGAGGATACGTGAAGTCGGTGATGTCACCACGAAGCGGTGACAGTACACAGCAGACTTTAAATACGGACACAGAACGACTGTCTGTTGGTGAACGTAAATGCTAGGTGAACGCGTTCCGATGGAATGAAATGCTATTTCTCTGTCCTAGCCAGTGCTCTATATCGCAATCAAATCACAGGAGTAGATACCATGAGCAGTAGTGACAAGAATGAAGATGCACAGGTCATCTTCAACATAAGTAAAGAGAGGAATTTCCCTGAATGGTATGGCGAGATCTGCAGAGTCGCAGAGCTTGCGGACGTCCGATATGGTGTCAAGGGCTTCACTCCGTTTCCACCATGGAGCTACATGACTATGGACATCATGTTCAACGTACTGGAAGCGGTTCTGAAACGAAAGCGTCACCTGCCCATGCTATTTCCTACCGTGATTCCTGAGAGCAATCTTATAAAAGAGGCTCAACACGTAGAGGGTTTTTCTCCTCAGGTGTTTTGGATAAAGGAGATTGGCGACGGCGAGAAGCTAGAGGAACCACTGGCGCTGAGGCCTACGAGCGAAACTGCAATCTATCCCATGTACTCGCTCTGGATTCGAAGCTGGCGTGATATGCCCCTTAAGAGATATCAACGGTGTTCTATCTTCAGGTCCGAGGTCAAGAGCACTCGCCCGTTCTTGAGGGGACGTGAGTTTCTCTGGATTGAAAGCCACAATGTGTTTGCAACTCATGATGAGGCCATTGCACAGGTCATGGAAGACATTGAAATCACAAAGGAAGTGGTGACGGGAGACTATGGGGTCCCCGTTCTAATCTTCAAGAGAACTCAGTGGGACAAATTCCCAGGTGGGCTAAACACCTACGCAGCTGACACCATGATGCCCGATGGAAAAGTGATTCAGCTACCCTCGACCCATGATCTAGGTGACAACTTTGCCAGAGCGTTTGATGTCAAGTTTCTCAATGAGAAGAATGAAACGATCTACGCGTGGCAGACCTGCTACGGTCCAGCCGTTTCAAGAATCTTCGGCGCCATGATATCGATACATGGCGATGATAAGGGTCTTCGACTACCCTTCAAGCTGTCTCCCTACCAAGTGGTGATTGTCCCTATATTCAAGGACAAGGACGCAGATGATGTATTGAAATACTGTAGGAAAATCGAGAGCACGCTTAGCAAGGCGGGTTTCCGAGTCCACCTTGATGACTATGATGCCACTCCAGGTTGGAAGTATAACTACTGGGAGATGAAAGGCGTTCCCATCCGGATTGAAGCGGGTCCTAGGGACATCAAGAAGAACACGGTCGTGGTCTTCCGCAGAGACACCATGAAACGAGCGACTGTAGACCTTAAGGAGCTCAAGAAGAGAGTCGCAGGCCTTGGAGTGGACATAGACCAGACCCTGAGGTCCCAAGCAGAGGCGAAGTTGGAGGATCTAGTGGTAGATGCAGAAAGCGAAGGACAGATTGCTGGCATCTTGGAGAAGCGCAAGATTGCTCGAACTCCCTTCTGCACTACGGAGATGGAAGGCCTGGCGTGTGCTGAAGAGCTCAAGGATAGGGTCGGTGGCGAGATACGTGGAACCAGGATGGACATAGAGGAAACCCCTGAGGGTATATGCCCATTCTGTGGTAAGGTCGCCAAGGAAATAGTCTACATAGCCCGTTCATA
>JBHLPB010000239.1:0-4107 GCA_048939905.1 Promethearchaeota archaeon | reverse complement strand
TCCACATCATAGAAGTCTTGGAGTGTCTGTCTAGGTATGGACCTCAAAGGCAGTAGGAATCTGAAGTATTTGCTCTCCTCGCTCAGTCCATAGAACAAGTTCTTGATTCGGTCCGAGTCGTCTGGTCGAATGAGTCTGAAGTAGACCGCGGCCTTCTCGCCCTTTGGCCCTCGAAATTCATCCTGGGCCTCGTATTCCATTGCGAAGTAGGTTCCCTTTGCCTTGAAGGGAATCATCCAATCGTAGACATAATGCAGGTTCTTGGCAGCCTCTAAGAGCTCATTCCTGAAGTCGGGATGTGCAATTGCGATTAGTGATAGCACTCTCTCTCTGATTGACTTTCCATGTAGTGTTGCCATCCCATACTCTGTGACAACCACATCAACGTCTCCCCTGGTGGTGACCACTCCTGCTCCTTCACTTAGTCTTGGAACAATCCTTGAAACCGTCCCGCCCATTGCTGTTGCCTGCATACAGATGATTGCCTTTCCACCTGCGGACCTAGATGCACCACGAATGAAGTCCACCTGCCCGCCTATTCCACTGTAGAACTTATGCCCTATAGAGTCAGCACAGACCTGTCCTGTCAAATCTATCTCGAGTGCTGAGTTGATGGCAATCATCTTCTTGTTCTGACCAATGACGAACGGGTCGTTGACATACTCTGTGGGATAGAAGTGGAATAATGGATTATCATGGACAAACTCGTAGAGCTTCTTAGAACCCATCGCAAATGACGCAATCACCTTGTCCTTGTGAATGGTCTTCCTTCTGTTAGTCACGATGCCGTTCTCAATGAGGGATATCAGACTATCACTGAACATCTCTGTGTGGATTCCAAGGTCTCTCACACCGGTTTCAAGTAGATTGTTTGCCACCGCTTGCGGCAAGGCACCAATTCCCAGTTCAAGTGTGGACTCATTCTCTATCAGCCTGGCCACATATCTTCCAATCAGGTCAACAGTTTCATCTATCTCTGCAGCCTGGAATTCATGAAGCGGTTCGGTGTGGGGTACAAGGTAGTCGATGTCACGAACATTTAGAAACGAGTCGCCATGAGTCACTGGCATTCGTTCATTCACTTGTGCAATGACCAAGTCCGCACTCTCTGCAGCCGATTTGGTGATATCGACAGAAATCCCAAGTGATACGTAGCCGAAGTGATCAGGAGGGCTAACTTGTATCATGGCCACATCCAGAGGCATTCTCCTGTTCTTAAAGAGTCGCGGAATATCTGAGAGCATGATTGGAGAGTAGTCTGCTCGCCCTTCTGACACCGCATTTCGAATATTGTCAGAAACGAAGAATGTGTTATGCCGGAAATGCTCCTGAAACTCCGAGTCTGCAGAAGGTGTGTCTCCCAATGTTAGAAGATGCACTATCTCATTGTCCGCCATCTGGTCGGCGCTCTTTGCCAACTCCTGCACAAGGTGATAAGGCACCCCGCACCCCGTTCCCAGGAAGATTCTTGCGCCTCTCTTGATGTTCTTGATTGCCTTTGTGGCTGTCAGTATCTTCTTCTTGTGCTTCTCAGTCCACTCCTCTTTGGCCATCGCTCTCTCCTCTCACTGATGGGCCCAAGCCGCTTTTGGTTCCATATAGGCGTTTGCAAACTGACAACAGCTCGGCAGTCGTTTCCTATGTACGAAACCTTATCAGTTAGGAACCTCGCGCCCCGGCGCAAGACTCGACAATCATTCTGGTGAGAACTTCAATGTCTGAAGAAAAAGTCGGAAACCGGAATCTCGTGATTCTTGGTGCAATCATTGTCCAGCTCTGTCTGGGCTCGATATACGCCTGGTCATTCTTCCAGACTGCTCTCAGAGGGGGCGCCTATTCATGGTCCGCACTCTTTACACAGCTGCCATTTGCTGCTGGGTTGGCCTCGTTTGCGCTCTTCATGATATTTGCAGGAAGATGGCAGGACAGAGTAGGTCCACGTAAGGTTGCCACATTTGGTGGTATTCTTCTTGGCGCAGGCTACATGCTCTCATTCTTGGTCGACATTGTGGCGGCAGGAAACGAAACAATTGGGACCATTTGGCTCGTCCTCACGTATGGAATCATCGGTGGAGCCGGCATAGGTTTCGCGTACGTGTGTCCAATTGCCGCACTCGTAAAATGGTTCCCTGACAAGAAGGGTGCCATAACTGGAATCGCTGTCGCTGGATTCGGAGGTGGAGCACTTGTGTTCGGTTATGTGGAGCAATTCCTGCTGGGAATGTTCGATGTGCCCACAACTCTGCAGATTGGCACTCCGTTTCTCATTCTTGGCATTTCCTACCTAGTACTCGTGGTCCTAGGTTCTCAGGTTCTTGTGAACCCTCCTGAGGGTTGGTTGCCTGCTGGTTACACTCCACCAACCACAACGGCCGACGGCAGGGGTCTTGACATCCTTCCTGGAGAGATGATTCGCACCACAAGCTTCTGGCTCCTATGGCTTATGTTCGTCTTTGCAGCCACCGCTGGTCTGATGACTCTGGGTAATGTGAAGAGTGCTGCAATAGAGGTTGATCCTCTTGGAGGAGCCACCTTTGCGGCTGTCATCGTGGGCGTCATGAGTCTTCTCAATGCAGCCGGCAGAATAGTGTGGGGTGCCATTTCTGACAAGCTTGGAAGGGAGAACACCATGATTACAATGTTCTTCGTTCTTGCGCTTGGCATGTTCACGTTCGCATACATCGTGACCCTTGCAGTTGACTGGGTCGCAGTGATGCTGATTGCATCCCTAATCGGCTTCTGCTTTGGAGGCAATTTCGCGCTGTTTCCATCTGCCACAGCAGACTTCTGGGGCTCTAAGAATGTCGGCAAGAACTACGGTGTGATGTTCACAGCCTATGGTATTGCTGGCATCACTGGTGCCTTTGTTGCAGGTCCAATAGTTGACGCTACAGGATCCTACTTCATGGCATTCATTGTGACTGGTGTGCTGGCAATCATTGCGGTCGTCCTAACACTTGTGCTAAAGTTCAGACGGAAGACCGCGTGAAATCTTTGCCCCGCCTTGAGGTCATGGGCGAAAGCCGGTGACCTCTCAATGGTCTTTTTACATCACATCCCTCGGCAGCTCTTTCACGATTCTAGGTTGACTCGATACGATGATGAGAATAGCACTATTGGACAAGCTTCATAAGGATGTGAATTCGCGCGGTCGACCAAAGCATCGACGCTTAGGGTGACAAATCTCATGACTGAAGAAAAGAAGATTACAGTCACGAGCCAGGAGGAAAGGCGATTCGCACCTCCACAGAGTTTCGTCGAAAAGGCCTACATCAAGAGTCACGAGGAAAGGATGAAGCTCTGGAAGGAGTCGGTTGAGAATCCCGATGAGTTCTGGCTCAAGATCGCGAAGGAAATGATCTATTGGAAGAAGGAGCCAACAAAAGGGATCGACTTCAAAGACAAACAGAAGATTCACTTCACTTGGTTCGAAGACGGCGTCACCAACATGGCCTACAACTGTCTTGACAAGCATGTTGAGGCTGGCAACGGTGACCAGATGGCACTGATCTGGCAGGGTGACCCATTGGATGAGTCTAAGACCTACACATACAAGCAGCTGCTCAGTGAGGTCAACAAGGCCTCTAATGTCCTGAAGAACCTTGGTGTGAAGAAGGGCGACAGGGTCACTATCTACATGCCGATGATCCCTGAGCTCGCCATACTCATGCTGGCCTGTGTGAGAATTGGTGCCATCCACAGCATCGTTTTCGGGGGCTTCACCGCGGACTCTCTGAAGGACAGAATCCTTGATTGCGAGGGCAAAGTCCTGATTACTGCCGACGGCTACTATCGTAACGGCAAGATAGTCCCACAAAAGAAGAACGCCGACAGGGCCCTCGAAGAAACTCCAATTGTAGAGAAAGTTCTCGTAGTCCAGAGGATGGGTCTGGATGACACCCCTTGGACTGAGGGGAGGGACGTCTGGTACCATGAGGAATATGCGAAGGTCGATGACAAGTGTGAGCCCGAGTGGCTAGACGCTGAAGACCCGCTTTTCATTCTCTATACTTCGGGTTCCACTGGAAAACCAAAGGGAGTCCTTCACACAACTGGAGGCTACATGACCTACACGACTTACACCTTCAAGACCATTTTCGACTGGCA
>JBHLPB010000238.1:0-4125 GCA_048939905.1 Promethearchaeota archaeon | reverse complement strand
GACCAGGTGTGCTTATCTTTCCAGTCCTTCGCGCAAAGGAGAAGAGAAGACTTCTTGAACCAGAGGGAACCCCCTCGCTGCTTGATTCGCGGAAGCTCGTTGTTGAACTCAGCTCAATGGGTGGTAGTGTCCTACGTTGGTCAAGACTTAGGTTGAGTAGTCAAGATGGTCCGGCGTTTATCAAGCAGGCAGTCGAGCGTACACTCTTCGGAGACCTTTCTCAGATTGAATCCAAGCTCAAGGAGCTCCGTGAAAGCGTCAGGAATTCTGAAACGCCAACCAAGGCCATCCTAGCGAGTTACCGGCTTCTTGCTAGGCGATTCAAGGAGGTCAAGTTCAAGTGGGAAAGGGCAGGGAAGATTTGGCGATACAATCCAACCAAGAGATTGAAACGAACACACAACATGCTTCTTTCTGTCCGACGAGCAATTGAAACACGTAGTTAGTGACCACGAACTGCCAAATGCCTCTAAGCTATGTTCGCCTCAGAAGAGACCGCCTTTCATCTTTGTCTGACAGTCACATCCCGCCTTCTTTGGAATACCGTCAATCATCTCAAATGTTAGTTTTCGGACTCTCTCGATGTTGTCAGACATTGTCTTGAGGACCATTTCGTGGGTGACATGTTCCTCTCCGTGAACATCGTAGTCTGTGGGCATAGAGATGTTGACAAAGCACATCCCTGCTTCCATCGCAAGGGCAGCCTCAGGATACGCGGTCATTCCTATGACTTCCCATCCCTGTCCATGGTAGAACATGGATTCCGCCGCAGTAGAGAATCGTGGTCCGTTGATACATACGTACGTTCCCTTGTCATGGACCTTGTAGCCAATCTTGTCTGCTGTGTCAGAGGCCACTTTGCGTAGTTCTGGGCAAAATGGCTCTCCGAACGGCAAATGGCCAATAGGACCGCCGTCGAAGAAGGTATCCATCCTACGCCCGAAAGTCCGGTCAAAGATTTGGTCTGCAATAACAAACTCTCCAAGCTTTATCCTGTCTGGTTGCAGACTGCCGCAAGCTGCCGGACTGATGATTCTCTTCACACCTAGGGATTTCAATCCCCAAATGTTGGCTCTGTAGTTGATTGCATGTGGAGGAATCACGTGTCCCCGTCCGTGCCTTGCCAGGAAGGCAAAGCTTCGTCCCTTAGCCGTACCCACAATGAAGTGATCTGATGGCTCTCCGTAAGGAGTGAAGACCTTGATCTCCATCGGATTCTCAATGACCGTTGGGTCATAGTTACCACTCCCCCCGAACATCCCTATTTCAATCGGGAGAAGACTCTCGATTTCCTCTTTCTGGGTCCGGTCCAAAGGAACGAACTCAAGTTTCGCCTCAAACGCCATGATTCCGCAACTCAGAATAGTCTATCGGGGAAGGTGGCAATCTCCCATTTATACGTAAGGTAGCACATCCCATGACAGAGAAGTCGAGGAGAATTGGCCATCCAAAAGCATCTGCCTATCTGTTAGATTGCATAATCCTCGACTTTGTTTGACACCAGGAAAGAAGATAGGTCTACGTTCTTGCGGCATCCAGGAAGTATAAGCCGACCACCAGGTAGTTGATGATCCATAGCAGCCATTCTATCTCGGGAGGCCAACCAGTTGGTAGAATCAAATCATAGATCACCTTGAACAAGGCCCATACTATGAATACCAAAGCCGCAATCATGGCAAATCGACTGAATTCTTCACTCAGTGTCCAAGCCGCGGCGCCGGCAAGAAGCCAAGCTACGAGGATAATCACCGGAAGGATTGTTGTCTGCAGGAGCATGTCCGGACCCAAGTCAGGATATGCAATAGGATTGAGGTACCATACGTAGAACAGTAGGTTCTGAACTGTTCCTTGTAGGAATAGGAATACGGCAACCAATAGAGGGACGATGTTTCCACTCTTGCGCCAGAGTCCCAGAAAACCGATGGCCACCAGGATGTATGCTATCAACTGCAAGATGACAAGTGTTTCATAAAGGACACCTACAACCACTCCCATATAGCACCAGAATACTATGATGGAAGACTCGAGGAAGCCACCAGTGGCACCCAATATGAACAGAGCCCTATTCCTACTCGTATCAATCTCTCCTCCGATGAAATGGACTGATATCCATTCAAGCCGATATGGAATTCATTCGGCGGAGCCTCTAGAAATCGCTTCCGCCTACTGAGTACTCAGTCTTCAGTTCCAACCTCAACTTCAGCTTTCCTTCATTGTTGCATACAGGAAGAATAGGAAAGCTATTACTCCAGCAATTGTACGGTAATACAGCATTAGGTCCGTGAGGAACAATGGCCAGGCAAATCCAACTACGTCGTCGACCACTAGCAAGATGCACCAAATGATGAACACCAGTCCCGTGAATAGCGCCATCGCTCCATACTCTTCACGCATCATCCAAACTGAAACTCCGAAAAGTAGCCATGCCACGGCCATGATCAGACCGCCCACTTCTGTTCTCCAGATTGAGTCCGTGCCAACCCACGGAAATGCAACTCGGTCAATGACCCACAGCAAGTGGAGAAAGTGATGGGTCACAGTGTGAAACAGCAAGACCAGAGCTGTGAGAATGTGTATCGGATTGCCACTCTTCCGGTAGAATACCAACACACCCAACATCACTAGCACCATGGCGATGAACGTAAACCCGAGGTATTGGGCACCAGTAGTTACAATAACGATATTGAACCATCGCGTCAAGGCCCACAGAATAGCTCCGATAGCCCCTAGGACCAAGAGAGCTCTATTCGCATTACTCAAATCAATCTCTCCTCGTTTGAAGGGACATTTGAGTGTCTGCCCTTCGTCCCAAGAATAGTCAGAGCCTGTAGAAAACACTTCCGGCCAGGTTGGACGCATCCACGGTACTCACTGAGTCCTAGAGCACAGTGAAGAGAATCCGCCTGACATCTATTCTTTGAGCCGCCAGACCTTGTCAAGCGGATAGACAATCTTACCCAAGAAACCCATATGCGACTTCATCTTAGAGAGTCGTTCGTCTGAAAGCACTACATTGTTGTATTCCCTTAGGTGCTTCTTGAGCTCAGCCGTGCTCATCTCTTTGATCTTCTCGCCTTCAAAGATCTTCATGATTAGTGAGGTGACATCTTCGTAGAAGTTCCATGGCCAAATCTCCCAAGCCCAAGTTATCTCAACACCGTAGTAGTCAGGAACGAACTCAGAGCCATCTATGTGCATCAGAGCTGCAGTCTTTACTTCCTCAGGCATCCCCTCCTTCTTTACATGTTCCACAGCAGTAGTCAGACTTTGTCCTGTGTCCGTGATGTCGTCAACAACTAGAACTCTCTTTCCCTTCACCTCTCCTGTGAGAGGCACAGAGAGCCTAGCCTTGCCGTCCTTGGTGGCTGTAACTCCCCAGTGGTCTACCTTCACGCTAAACAAATCCTTCACGCCAAGAAGATCGCACTGGATTCGTGCATGAACCCAACCGCCTCTTGCGATTCCTACGATGGCATCAGGTCGCCATCCACTCTTCTTGATCTTCAAAGCTGTCTGGTATGCATAGCTGTATATGTCATCCCAATCCAGAACATAGCACAATGGGCCCTTGAGTTCCATGGTTTCCACCAAGTCACTTGACGGCCAGTCGGTCCATGATAAAAGTATGCTTCCTGAAACAAATCTCACGTCGATGAGTTTTAAGCGTAGGTCGGCTTTTCTCTGAGCCATGTACTACGGAGAACTCGTATGTCTAAGGGCCCTCGAGGAATCAGACATAGATTCGATGCTGCTACATTGGAACACATGGGAGCTAAGACGTACAATAGGCGTGCCTCTTCCGAGGTCGAGAGCTGCCATGGAAGATTGGTTTGATAGAACGTCCAAGACGGATCCTTGGAAAGACGGCGAGTTGACGCTGACAATTGCCGAGAAGATGAGCGGCAAATTCCTCGGGGTTGCCGTTCTGAGGGCGATTCGAAGCCCCCACCACCGAGGACGCCTCGGTATCTCTATCTACAATCCTCAGAACCTCTCCAAGGGATACGGGACGGATGCAACACTGGTCTTGCTATGGATTGCTTTTCACATTCTAGGTCTTCGTAGTATCTCCTTGGACACCTTCCCCCACAACGAGAGAGCGATACGCGTATATGAGAACTGTGG
>JBHLPB010000016.1:0-16776 GCA_048939905.1 Promethearchaeota archaeon | reverse complement strand
GCAATCTCCTTTGCGACCACTGTACCGTGAATGCCTCCATCTGGAGCAGAGTCAGTGACAGTCGTGTCTTCTACTAGGTAGCCATACTCTGACAACACAAAACTGGTCTGGTTTGCGACCCGTCCCTGCAGTGAGTAGTCCATATCAATACCTGAGTCAATGACCGCAACCTTCACGCTTCCGCTGGTCGGTCGAAACAGGTCCCCGAGGGGGAGCAGCATGATGAGACCCGCTGAAATGACGAGCATGAAGATTACAATGACTGCTATCATCTTCAGGTTCGACGAAGAAGTCTTCCGCGTTTCGTAGGGGTAAGGCTCAATGAAGCGAAGCATAGCGTGCACCAGAAAGCGCGAATTGCTCTGTGCCAAGTTGCCGATTTTCTACAGATGAACCTATCGAAGCAGGAAAACCATGTTTGAGTTTGACGACAGATGCACAGAGCTGTAGATTACAAGTTCATTTATCTGCAGTATCTCCATGGACACGTGCAGCGAATAAGAGGGACTGTGATGACCGCCGACAATGCCGCCGAGATGATCGCCCCTCCCCCCTTTTACCATTCAGAATCTGTGGAGGAGGTTCTTGCGCAGCTTGAGGTGGATCCAAGGGAGGGTCTCTCAGATTCCGAAGCAAAGAGGCGGAAAAACGAATATGGTCCCAATGCAATTCCTAAGATTCGAGGGTCCTTCTGGAAGGTCTATCTTGCTCCCATCCTCAACTGGCTGATCAACATCTACCTCATAAGTTCCATTGCTCTGATTGTTCTGGCCTACGCGTTTCCCTCCACAGAGAACCAGCTTGCTCAGGCAAGTGTGTGGCTCGGAATCGTTGCTGTAAACTGCTTGGTCGCAATCTTCCAGCAGTATCGTGCGCAGAAGAAGCTCGAGGCTTTGGAACAGCTCTCGGCCGGTGAAGCTCGGGTTGTTCGTGGCGGTTCAGAGATGAATGTGGCACCCACCGAGATTGTGCCGGGTGATATCTTCATCTTAGAACAGGGCGACAGAGTTCCGGCTGATGCACGAATCCTGTCTGCCTCAAATCTCACCACAAATGAGGCATCTCTGACTGGTGAAAGTGTTCCAGTAGAAAAGGACGAGACGATCAAGGCCCAAGCAGATGCACCTCTTACCGACATGAGGAACATGGTGTTCTTCGGGACCTTCGTAGCCACCGGTTCCGCCAGAGTCGTGACAACGACAACCGGAGGTTCTACCGAGATAGGGAAGATTCAAGGCACACTTGGAGAGCTCAATACTGGGGACATCCCTCTCAGAAAGAAGGTAAACCTACTCGCCAAGTATCTCGGGATTACGGCCATCGTTCTCATGGTCGTTTCTGTCGTCTGGCAGCTACTTGTCAACCCATTCATGGTGGGAATGGAGCTTGACTTGTCTCTCACTGCAATCGCCGACAGGATGACAGCTGGCATTACTCGAGCAATGACAATCATGCCGATCAACATTCCCTTGCTTACCACAATAGTCCTCCTGACAGGTGTGCTCGCGATGGCGAAGAAGGGTGTCATAATCAGAGACCTATCAGCTGTCGAGAGTCTAGGACGCGTGAGTGTAATCTGTTCTGACAAGACTGGGACCATGACAATGAACCAGATGATGGTCCAGTTCTGCTGGGATACTGAGAACCTCTACTCCATCACAGGAGATGGATACAACCCTCAGGGTGACGTCTACAAACTCGGGAAAGCATCAGTGGCCGAGCATATGAACACCAGCGGACAGTCCCTCGTAACGGATGTGACCAATTGGCCCCATCTTCTTGACTTGATTACTTGTGGCGGCATCAACAATGACGCTGAGATCTCGAGAAAGGAGATTCCCGGTCAAGGAGTCATCTGGACTCCACTCGGTGACCCCACAGATGCTGCACTCCTGACTCTGTTCAGAAAGAGCGGTGTCGAAGAGGATATGATTCGGCAGACATACAAGGTTGTAGAAGAGTTTCCGTTTGAATCAGAACTGAAGCGGATGTCCAAGATCTGTCAAGATGGCGACTCTTATGTTTCATTCGTGAAGGGCGCCACAGAAGTACTTCTTCCTAGTTGCACAAAGATTGGAAATGGCAAGAAGGCCAAATCCTTCACTCCTGATTCCAAGGATCGAGTGCAGACACTTGTTGATGGATATGCGGCCAAAGGCTATCGAGTCATTTCACTGGCGAAGAAGAAGATGAAGAACCTTCCATCCGCAAAGGATGCCCGTGAACATGCAGAGAAGGACCTCACATACCTCGGATTTGCCTGCATTGTAGATCCTCCACGTGAAGGAGTTAAAGAGGCCGTAAAGGACTGCCACAGCGCCGGAATAAACGTGGTCATGATAACCGGTGACTCGGCAACCACGGCCAAGACGATTGCACACGACTTGGGAATCTACAATCCCAGCTCTCTTGTAGTGGAGGGGCATGACATCTACGAGGTGAAAGAGGAGGACTTCCCACGAGTGAATGTGTTCGCCCGCGTAAACCCGGAACACAAGCAAGTGATTGTTGAACGCTACCAAGACCAGCTGAAAGTAGTTGCGATGACTGGGGACGGAGTCAATGATGCCTTAGCTCTGGCCATGAGTGATGCCGGGATTGCTATGGGCATAACTGGCACTGACGTTGCAAAGGAAGCGGCCGACCTCGTAATCACAGATGACAGCTTTGCCTCCATTGTTACTGGTGTGCATGAAGGCCGAGGTCTCTTTCAGAAGATACGGATGATGGTGTACTTCTACGTGGCTATCAACCTTTTTGAGAGTATCCTCTTCTTTGGTGCACTATTCATCTTGCCTGCAACAATCACGATGCTTGCAACGTGGCAAAGCCTGTATCTTGTGGTCACGACACACTCATTTCCTGGTTTGGCTCTGGTCTTCGACAAGACCTCTCCCCGAGCCATGGAGGAGAAACCTAGGGACAGTGAAGAGATCATCACAAGACCTTTGGGTCGATTCATGGCATTGAATGTCTTCTTGATGGCGATTGGAGCTGCCGCCGTGTATGCCCTTACACTAACTGGATGGTTCAACATTATTCCCCTTTTCCCAGAGAACAATGCAGGATTCTATGCAACCTATCCCGGTTTCACAATTGATTCCACAACCAAGGCCACGGTCATGCTGCTAACGGTGATTCTCTTGGTGGAGAGTACGGTTGTCTTCATTATCAGAAGAATCAATATGCCTGTAACCAAGGGTATCCGCGAGCCTGGTCTTATCCGTTACATCTTCCTTATTGGACTAATCTACTTGGCACATTACCTCCTGATGTACGTGCCATTGGCTCAAGAGATTCTTGCTCCCTTCGGTCTACACTTCTACTTCATCCCACTGACAGCCTATGATTGGTTAATTTGCATTCTTGCAGCACTTCCTGCGATACTAGGAATGGAACTTTACAAGAAGCGACTGAGGAGCAAAAGTGTGACCCTGTAGGCCAAAACGAAGGATCTCAGCGATGCCGGTCGCATGTATATACAATACCCATTTCCCACAGAAATGTATGGAGCTACATAAATAACTGATTCTTCTCCCAGGAGTTTGGAGATCTGCATTGGCAAGGAAGACCACTCACAGTATCCGTTTGATGAAGAAGAAAGGCAAGAAGATCGTGATGCTGACCTCTTATGATGCACCGACCGCGAAGATTCTCAGTGATTGTGGAGTAGACATGATTCTGGTCGGCGATTCTGTTGGCAACACTCTGTTGGGTTACGAGAGCACTGTGCCAGTGACGTTGGATGACGTAATTCACCATTCAGCAGCAGTGGCCAGGGCCAAGCCGAACTGCCTCATCGTGGGCGACATGCCTTTCATGTCCTATAAGGTCAGCGTAGAGCAAGCTCTAGAGAACTGCGGCCTGATGCTCCAAGAGGGTGGTGCTGAGGCAGTGAAGATTGAAGGTGCCGGAAGAGCCACGGAGATAGTGAGAGCCGTTGTGGACTCAGGCATCCCGGTCATGGGTCACATCGGTCTGACCCCTCAGTCGATATACGAGTTCGGAGGATATAGGATTCAAGGACGCACAGCCGACGCAGCCAAGGAACTAGTCGAACAGGCCCGTAGCCTAGAGGACGCAGGCGTGTTCTCCATGGTGATTGAGCTTGTCCCCTCTGAAACGGCCAAGGTTATCACCGAGTCAGTCGAGGTTCCCACAATCGGAATCGGAGCGGGTCCCCATTGCGATGGTCAGGTTCTTGTTCTGCACGACATGCTTGGATTGTTCCAAGACTTCAAGCCCACATTCGTGAAGAGATACGCAAACATCCATGAGGTCATCGTCAATGCTGTAGGAGAGTACTCGAAGGAAGTTCGTGAGGGAATCTTTCCCGATAACGATCACAGCTTCGAAATGACGGATGTTGAAACAGGCCGCCTGTATGGGCGCACAAAGCCTCCAGACAAGTAGACGGCATACTCCCTAATGTTGACAAGTACTCCGGGAGACACTCCATATGTCTCCCTCATTGAAAACTTAGATTGACTTGATGAAGTCTATTCCTTCTTGATTGCCTCGTTGAGGGCGTCAACTAGCTTGTCAGGGTCAACACCGTGAGCGTTGGCTCCTTGCTCGATGTTCTCATAACGAGCAACAGCACAGCCGTAGCAGTGCAATCCCCACTCCATGAAGGTCCCAGCTGTTTCAGGCCACTTCATTACGACCTCACCAATTGTCATTTCCTTAGTGATTGCTTCAGCCATTTTGTCTTCACCATCGTTAATCGATGTACAGGATGAACCCCATTCTTCCTGCTTATATGCTTTAGGATACATCTACATTGCCAATTATGTATTTGTGACCTGTACTGCCTTCCACATAGGACTCAGGTAGTAGTCTGCTCATCTTGTGCCTTGCCCGCCATCCAGTGCAATGACATGGAACAAGGAGTTTCGGACGTATTGTTTCAATCTCTTCGATGGTCTTCACCATGGCTTCTTCGCTGGTGCCCAATGCGAGATGCAGACCTCCTATGATCCCATGAACTTGTACCTCCCCAGTCAATCGCTGGCCCTCACGGACTATGTTGATGATTCCTGCATGTGAACAGCCAGAGATGACAACGATTCCTCTTTCTTTCACCCTGGCAACAAGACTCAAGTCATCCCGAACCAGAGGTTCGTTTGCCCATTTCCCGTCCTCAAGTACCATCTGTGGGGGTAGACCCTTCTCATACTCAGTCTTACGAGGTACTTCTCCAGTTCTCAGCAGCATATTGTTGGCCAGAAGCACAGGCTGGTCGCTACTGACAACCTTGCCGCCAGCATGCTCTATCTCATCTTCACTTGCGATGGGCGGTAGCTCTCTGATCTCATCTCCCTCCGGCTTCTTGACAAGCCACCCTCTCCTGAGGAACGTCTGAGGATGCGTATAGACTGGAGTTTCCTTCCCTCCAATTTCCTTGAGTGCCCATATGAGCCCTCCGAAGTGGTCTCCATGGCCATGGGACATTACTATCTCATCGACCTCTGACAAATCCAGTCCTAGAGCCGCGACATTGTTTGCCAGAGAGAAATCACTCTCAGCCGTATCGTAGAGAATCGTTCTCGTTTCATTACCTTCTGTAGCTCGAAGGAGGAGGCAGAGCCCACCTCCTGCTACGACCATCTTGTCTTCATCTGCTTTGTCCTCATCGACCCACTTGGAGAACCTATGGACATCATCTCTTTCCGGATCCGTCCATACTGCAATCGTATTGTCAACAACTGCAATTACCTCCAGTCGGTCCAAAATGCGCAGTCCTTGCATCTACGTCACTCGGCTGGACCGTCTAGGTGAGGAGCATATGGTCTAGACCCTTGTCCTTGAGCACTTCCGGCCAAATCGCGTACAGGGGTTTTATCTTTGACACCAGACCAATGGCCTTTGACACCGGGCCCTGAATCTTAACCTGTCCTCTCGCTAGAGCTACTGCTGTATTGAGCTTTCCATGCCAGAACTTGTTTGTCGTTTCCGACTTGCTCCACACCTTGATTTCAGGCTCAACCGCCTCCCCAAAGAAGATCTGCCCTACTTTTCCATCCGGGCCTGGATTCTTGAAGTCAATAGTGATCTGAGCCTCCGGCTGTTCGATGTCGAACCTGACTATCACCTCTGCCTTGGCTAGCTTCTGCATCACTTCTTCTTCCTTGGTTGCACGGTTCCAGAACTCCTCGAAAACGTCCTTCAATTGATCTGCACTCTCAAAACCAGACATCTTGATTGCACCTACTGAATGACTTGACTGCAAAGGCGGATACAAGTCTTTTGGAATCCGTTGTGTCCAATAGCCAGTGTCACCTCTCTAGTTCACTGGGGTCCAATGTACATAAGCGGGGACCGATGTACGGAAACGGACACACTTAAATAATGAAGTTGCGTGCGCAGTGCAACCCTTTCCAAAGGTTGTGAAACGATGAGCGTGCGTTATTGCCAATGGATCACGGGCCGAGAGAGGCCCACCTAGCAAGTACTCCATATGTCGCACACTCAACGCTAGCACCGACTTGTTCTCCGGAATCTGTCGACTCAGATGCATCAATACATAGTGAGCAGATTCCTCGTCCATGTCAGAGGAGAGGGCCTTTTGATATAACCAAACAATGGAGAGTACAGAGTTGACTAGGTACAATAGTAGAGTTATCCTGGACCTTGAAGAAGTGCCGAAGCAATACGTCAACATCCTGCCTCACCTAGCTGAACCGCTGGCCCCTCCCATCAATCCTGAAACCGGAGACCCTGTCAGTCCTGAGATGCTAATGGCCATTTTTGCAGTTGAGTGTGTGAAGCAGGAGATGTCGCCTGAGAAACTCGTCCCAATTCCTGAAGAGGTACGAGAGGCGTATATGAAATACGGAAGACCAACTCCTCTACAGAGGGCAGTGGGTCTGGAGGCGGCCTTAAACACGCCGGCCAGAATCTACTACAAGCGTGAGGATTCCTCGCCAACAGGAAGCCACAAGCTGAACACTGCTCTCACTCAGGCATACTACGCCAAGAAAGAGGGAGTCACTCGATACGCTACCGAGACCGGAGCGGGGCAGTGGGGGAGCGCTGTAGCACTCGCATGCACCCACTTTGGACTCGAGGCGATGGTGTACATGGTCCGTGTCAGCTATGAACAGAAAGCCTACAGAGGAACTCTGATGCGGGCTTATGGAGCTGAGATTGTACCGAGCCCTTCAGACCGAACAGAGTTCGGGAAGAAGGTGAACACTGAATATCCAGGTCATCCGGGAACACTTGGTATTGCCATCAGTGAGGCTCTGGAGGACACACTAAACAGAGAGGACACCAAGTATACTATCGGCTCAGTGCTGAATCACGTATTGCTTCATCAATCAGTAATAGGCCAGGAGACCATAGTTCAGCTTGAGAAGGCTGATGAAACACCAGACGTCATAATTGGCTGTGTAGGTGGAGGAAGTAACTTTGCAGGAATCGCATATCCATTCATGGCAGACACTAGTTTTGAAGCCACGGAGTTTGTTGGAGTGGAGCCAACAGCCTGCCCCTCGATGACCCAAGGTGAGTTTAGGTATGACTTTGGGGACACCGCAGGAATCACGCCCAAGGTGAAAATGCATACTCTGGGCAAAGACTTCACTCCACCGGAGATTCACGCCGGCGGGCTTAGGTACCATGGAGTGGCCCCAACGGTGAGCGCTCTCATCAATGATGGACGAATTCGTCCTATTGCCTACGAACAAATCCCCGTTCTCGAGTCAGCTATAGTCTTTGCGAAAGCTGAGGGGGTAATCCCTGCACCTGAAACTGCCCATGCTGTTAAGGCGGCGATAGACGCAGCACTGGAAGCCAAGAAGACCGGGACAGAGAAGGTAATTGTCTTCAACTTCTCGGGGCACGGGCACTTCGACATGGGGGCCTACGCTGCACTGATGGACGGAGCGTTGGTTCCTGAACGTGAGATGTCGATGGCAAAGGATGGTGTGCCCGTACCTCAGACCACCTAGTACAGTGTTTCCCATTGGATCAGCTCTCCTGGAGAGATACTCCGGGAGAGCTCCTCCTTTTTTTTCTAAGGCTTGAACCTCTTTATAACCGAAGAAATGCGGCTGAAAAGTAGGTCCTTCGTCGGCACGGTTCCTACGAAGGACAGTCTGTTGTTGACGGATATTATGGGCGCGGAAGAACCTATGAACATAGAAAAGCTCTGGTCGTTGAGGACAGTATTGTCGCCACTTCCTCTCAGCGCTGAGTTCAGCCATTCGATGGCATCGTCAGTGTTTTCTTGGGTATCATATCTTGCCACTCGAATGCAGATACTCTCGCCAAAGGTCTCCTTCGCTTCGCTTAGCATTCTGTTAATCCTTGCCATGGGGTCCTTTGAGTCAAATGAAACAACAACCGAGTCCGCATCAGGTGAAGAGTCGAGGGTGACCACGGTGAGAGATGCATCTCCACATGACTCATCCTCCTCAATGATTGGCTCCTCCTCTATGATGCCGATTCCGGCCATCGGTGGGAAGACTGTAACGGTGACCTCTTCCAAGCAATCCTCTTTCATGACTCAGGTCAGTCGGGGGACTTGATTTATCTGTATTGATAGCTCAGCGACATCATCATGAACGCCTCTTCTATTCCTACCCCTGAGAGCCTCTTGCAGGATGAGCCGGTGGTCTACTTGGCCACTGTAGAGGCCAATGAGCCCCGAGTGCGTCCAGTGACGCTTGTTGAGAGTTTGGGCAAGCTCTACGTTCTGACAAGCACGCAATGCAGAAAAGTCCAGGAGATTAAGAAGAACTCCAACGTAGAGATTGTGAGGATGGTTGAGCACGGTGGGAATAGAGGCTATGTTAGAATCACTGCAAATGCATCGATTGTGGATAGTCAGACAATTCGTGAGAGCGTTGCCGCAGTGACTTCCTACTTTGAAACCTTCTGGAAAGGCGCTGATGATCCAGACTTCACGCTGATTCAGATGACGCCCAGACGAGTCACGTACCTGCGTCCTGGGGATGATGACGAGAGTAGCATTGAGAATCTAAGATTCGATTAGGAGTGCATATCCACAAAACGAGGTGTGAAAGCTGTCATTCAGAGACCCTAGCCGACCTAGATTCACAGAAGAGGATGCACTCCAAATTGCCGATGAACTGTATGGTATCACTGGTTCTGTTACGGAGCTCCCCAGCGAACGTGACCGCAACTACTTGGTAAAGGCTGAATCCGGCGAGGAGTATGTTCTCAAGATTGCTGCAGTTTCAGAGAAACGCGAAGTCTTAGAGCTCCAGAACTCTGCAATGCAGCACATCTCTGAGTATAGCGATCGTGTTCAGTGCCCGAGAGTCATTGAAACTTCGGACGGAGAGCAGATGACTTCAGTCGATGCTGACGAAGGAAACTCTCACCTCGTAAGGATGTTTACGTATCTTTCAGGCAAAGTCCTGGCCAAGGTGAAACCCCATTCGCCCGAATTGCTTCGCCGTCTTGGTGAGTCCATAGGCCATTTGACCAAAGCTCTTCAGAGCTTCTCTCAACCTGCCGCCAGTCGTGAGTTCTACTGGGATTTGAGGAATGCAGGCACCGTAATCAACGAATACAAGAAGCACATTGACGACCCTGAGAGGCTCGCGCTTGTCGAACATTTCCATCAGTACTTCAAAGATAATGTTGCCCCACTTCTCACAGACCTGCGTACAAGCGTCGTTCATAACGACGCAAACGACTACAATGTGATAGTTACGAGAGTCTACCCGTTTGAACAGGCAATGTTCGGCATTCTAGACTTTGGTGACATGGTCCATACGTGCACCATATCCGAAATAGTCATCGCGGCCACCTATGCGATTCTTGACAAGGACGACCCCATCTCTGCGGCGGCTGAGGTGGTTGGCGGTTACAATTCGGTGTTTCCTTTGACTGAGCTCGAGATTGGACTTCTGTTCCCGATGATTTGCGCTCGGCTTGCCGCAAGCGTTTCAATCGCCTCCTATCAGCGCCAGCTAGAGCCGGACAATGAGTATCTCAACATAAGCCAAGAACAAATCTTGGTCCTGATGCGTCAGCTAAGAGAGGTTCATCCGCGGTTCGCTACGTATTCCTTTAGACACGCCTGCGGCCTTCAACCCTGCGTTCAAAGCACTGAAGTTCAGGATTGGTTGGAGCGCAATCATGAGGAGATTGGATCTATTGTAGATTTCAATCTTCAAGATACACCAGCTGTGGTCATGGATCTAAGCGTGGGGAGCTTGGATGTTCCTAGTCTTCGGGACTTGTCAGACATAGAGAAGTTCATTGAGCTTGTCGTCAAGAAGGTCAAAGATGCTCAAGCCGAGTTCGGAGTGGGTAGATATGATGAGGCACGGTTAATCTATGCCGGGGGGCAGTATGCATCAGCTGGAGAGATGCGCACTGTCCACATGGCGGTCGACCTATTCATGAGTCCGGGAACGCGAATCCTTGCGCCGATGGACGGAAAGGTACACAGCTTCCTCTACAACAAGAATCCGCTGGACAATGGTCCAACCATCGTTTTAGAACATGAGCTCGGAAACACAGGTCTGATACTCTTCACACTGTATGCGCACCTTAGCGAAGCCTCTCTGGATGGGTTAGACAAAGGAAAGGAGTTTAAGAAGGGTCAAGAGATTGCGAGGGTTGGCACTTATCCTACGAATGGTGGGTGGCCTCCGCACCTACATTTCCAGCTGATTGTCGATATGCTTGGGTGGGAGGGAAACTTCTTTGGTGCAGCCGCTCCGAGCCAGCGAGACATTTGGTTGAGCATCTGCCCGAATCCTAATGTCATCCTCGGGATTCCAGAGAGCGTCTTCCCGAAAGACAAGAAGACCAAGGATGAGATCCTCAAGTCCAGAGAATCTACGATCGGAAGGACACTAAGCATTTCCTACAACAAGCCGCTGAACATCGTTCGTGGACATATGCAGTTCCTATATGATGAAACAGGTAGGCGATATCTAGATGCCAGAAACAACGTTCCTCATGTCGGTCATTCTCATCCAAGGGTGGTGGAGGCGCTCTCCAAGCAGGCGGCCGTCCTGAACACGAACACTCGATACCTTCACGAGAATCTTGTTCGGTATGCAGAACGTCTGTGTGAGAAACTGCCCGAGCCCCTAAGCGTGTGTTTCTTCGTGAACAGCGGGAGCGAGGCAAATGAGCTTGCCCTCCGACTTGCCAAGGCCCACACTGGGAACCATGACTTCATAGTGATTGAAGGCGCCTACCATGGCAACACTGGTTCGCTCGTTGACATAAGCCCGTACAAGTTTGATGGCCCGGGAGGGAAAGGAGCTCCTTCTCACGTGCATCCGGTCACTATACCAGATGTGTATCGCGGACCTCACAAGGCCGACGATTCCAAAGCAGGATCCAAGTATGCCAAGGATGTTCAGGAAGTGACCAAGCGCCTCAAGAAGGAGGGGAAGGGACCCGCCGCCTTTGTGTGTGAGCCACTTATGGGATGCGCAGGTCAGATTGTGTTTCCGGACAACTATCTTAGTGAGGCCTTTGACTACGTGAGAGGGGCCGGGGGTGTGTGCATAGTTGACGAGGTACAGGTTGGCTTTGGAAGAGTCGGAACTCACTTCTGGGGATTCGAAACTCAGGGAGTTGTCCCGGACATTGTCACGATGGGGAAACCGATTGGGAATGGACACCCTATGGGAGCAGTAGTGACAACTCCGGAGATCGCCAACTCGTTTGAAACTGGCATGGAATGGTTCACAACAACTGGTGGCAACCCCGTGTCCTGTGCCGTTGGCCTTGCAGTCTTGAACGTCATCGAGGAAGAGCAGCTTCAACATAGAGCTCTAGATGTTGGTCGTTACTTGGTCGAGCGACTGACCATGCTAAGAAACAATCACCCTATCATTGGAGACGTAAGAGGGACCGGCCTTTTCATTGGCATTGAACTTGTACGTGACAGGAAGACGCTTGAGCCTGCAGCTGAGGAAGCTTCGTATGTGACCAACAGGATGCGGGAGCTGGGGGTTCTACTCAGTACAGACGGGCTTTTCGACAATGTGCTGTTGATTAAGCCTCCGTTGGTCTTCGCAAATGAAGACTGTGACCATCTAGCTGACACACTTGATAGGGTGCTATCCGAGGATTTCGTCGTTCGATAGAGTGCTCTCTGAGGGTTCCGCACTCTTCCGACGGGGGATGAACATTGGTGTCCTGTTTCGGTATTCGATGTAGTCCTGACCGTACCTGATTACCAGGTCTCTCTCTTCTGCTATACAGAAGTAGTAGAATGCTGGAAAGTAGAACAAGGAAATCAAGGCTAGTAAAGGTGAGTTAAGGTAGAGTGCTATTATCAGCGCAACCCATACCTCGCCTAGAGCCTGAGGGTGTCTGACTGTTTCGTATATCCCTCCGTAGAGGGTGTGCTCTTTCTTGGGAGTGAGAGTTTCTTCACCTGCATCTTTGACTCCGCGATACATGAGGTATATACTCGGGATTAGAATCACTGTTGCAATGGATGCAGTGAGAGTATAGTTCCATGGGAAGTGATTCGGCAAGGGTGTAGACAGTGGATAGAAGTAATAGATGACGTAATTGACGAAGATGAGATAGAATGCTAAGGACGCTATCTTCCTATACCAAGCACACTTCTCGTATGCAATCTCACCTATCTTCTGTTCCAATGCGGCCGGCGCGACGCTCTTGACATAGAAGATAACTGTGACCGCCATCACGACGAGCATAGTGATGAAGTTCAATTCACTGATCAAAACACTGACTCTCTATAATTCGAGAGGGCCTCTTGGATTTAAGTAGAGTGCCAGAGCGCACCCCATGTATGTCTGCGTCCTACTAGCGTGTCAAACGTTGCTTCCAACTTGATAGTGCTCCTGCTAGTTCTCTCAATATAGGGCGGCGATTCGTGCAATCGTACAAGAATTGCACCTGAAGGGTATTATTGACCACAGGGCTTCCATCAGACGATTTGCAATGGCTCTGACACAGTCGGAGTTCTGTTCTCCCGCCTCCATCTTGCTTCTCCAGAGTTTCTATCTCAGGCTGTCTAGTACAGCGCCAAGTACAACCCAAGGAGTGCTAATGCTATTGCAACTATGAGTATCGGCACTGTTCCGTAATCCCGAACAGGAGCTGCTTCTTGGCCCAGTTCTTTCCTGAGTGCCATAATCTCGCTGACTACTTCTCTCTCATTGACACGACTTGCCATCGCCGTTGCTAGCAACATAGCTACAGTGGTCAGCGCGACGGCCAGAGAGATCTTCTCAGCTATTGCGCTTTGAGCGTTGGCCTCGTCTAGCTTATCGTTAATCTGACCCTGCACCACCTGTATTTGGCTTAGTAGAAAGTATTCACATAGGAATTCAATCCCTGCATTCTCTATGATGAAGGTCTCTGCTCCAGTTTCATGATCCACAGGTCGAAGACCGTATGGCAAAGCTTGAATCGCCGGATACGCGAAAAACGTTCCATAGAACTGTAGAGGAGTCTGAATCATGACTGGCGAGCCGTGCTCACTAGTGAAGCCCTGCCACATTTCCCACGGGATTGAGAAGTCGTAGCCATCGACATCTTCCACGGCAATCCAATATGTGTCAGTTGTACTATTGAAGTGTCTATACAGGTGCAATATGAGTAGCGTGTTCTGATAGCTCTGCAGCTGGCTGATCATTTCCGAGATTCGCCTGACGTACACTTCTCGCCGTGCCGGACTAAGACTACTGTTCATAAGGTCGAACTCTGTGTCGAGGAGATGTACTTCCCCAAGGAGGTCAAGGTATTCCCTTACCCGCGTAATGTCCCGTTCCATGAGGTAGTATGTCCGCGACTCCATCCGTTCAAGGTCGGATTGTAGTTCTCGGGCCTCGTCGTGTCTCTCGACAGCCGCCGAAGAGAAGCCTTCCTGAAAGGTTCCTGCGACGAAAGCAATTCCGGAGATCAGCAGAATCGTCAGAGTCGCAAGTATGTAATCTCTTCTCAATTCTTCACCTCCTAAGCATCATGTTATCCATGACGACGTGCGATGTCTACATTATAACCGAGGTTTGATATGTGTGGTGCGGTTTTCTTTCGCAATTCGCCACATTTTCCTTTTGCCAACAGCATTGGCCTTTCGTCAGTTCCTGAGATAGATTCCGGATGACGTATCACATGTCATGACTTATGTGTGGACTATTGTCCCTCCAATGGAGGGATTTGAATGCAATTTGTCCTGGGTGGCCTTGGTAACTGGTACAAGAACTATGAGCAAATAGAGGAAGGAATACTTGAAGCCGACCGTCTAGGATTTGACGCAGCGTTGATTCCCGACCACTACATGTGGGGTGATATGGGCGGGATGATGCACCGGCCAGACAGCAATGTGACAATGGAGAGTTGGATCACGCTGACTTACCTGGCTGCAAAAACGGAACAGATCCATCTTGGTACGATGGTCACCCCAATCCCCTTTCGGCCTCCCGGGATGCTTGCCAAAATGATCTCAACTCTTGACGTCTTGTCCAAAGGAAGGGTAATCGCAGGAATTGGGGCTGGTTGGTCGCAGGCAGAGTTCGAGGGCTACAGTGAATGGAACGGATCTAAGACAAGAGTGGACA
Source organism: Promethearchaeota archaeon (assembly GCA_048939905.1). Taxonomy (GTDB): domain Archaea; phylum Asgardarchaeota; class Thorarchaeia; order Thorarchaeales; family Thorarchaeaceae; genus SMTZ1-83. The sequence goes on along the minus strand of JBHLPB010000016.1, from coordinate 2,233 downwards.
AGACACATGAAGGGCTGGAACTGATTCTCGAACTCTGGACCAAAGACAAAGTGGACTTCGAGGGCAGATTCTACAAGGCGAAGGGAGCAGTACTAGAACCCAAGCCCATCCAGAAGCCCTATCCGAAGCTGCTGTTCGGAAGTAGAGGTGACAGGATGCTTGCACTATCAGGCACGTACGGCGATATCATCTACATTCCTCCTTGGCAACGAGGTGGTGGCACATTCGGCATTGAGGCCGCAAGAAAGAAGGTGATAAAGGCGGCCGAGAGGGCCGGGCGTGTTGACAAGATCGGTTTCATGGCCGGGACTATGATGGGACAGCAAATCTCCGGTTCAGATGAATTCATCAAGGCCATCGAGTCAGCCAAGGAGTCGGGCCATGCGTACTACTTGGTATCCCTCCCACGAGAAGGTGACAGCGCAGAGTTTCTCAGGAAGTTCGCAGAAGAAGTGATGCCATCGTTCGGATAGCTGCAATCTCCGCACTGTTGGAGCCCAACCTCACTCGTGAGAAATGCCAGAATGCGCATTCATGTCACTCCAGAGCACATCAGAAAGCATTTATGACCCTTCTTTGCCTCACGGTTGATTCCATTCCACAGACGAGTTGACGTTGGCCAATGTTGGAAATCTTTATTCCCCTTGTCATACTTGCCTTCGTAGCTGAGTATTTCGCAGCCACGCTTGGAATGGGTTACGGCACAACTCTTGCCCCAATCCTCATTATACTGGGGTACGCACCACTCGTTCTTGTTCCTGCGATATTGTTTAGTCAGTTTCTCGCAGGGTTCGCTTCGGCTGCCTTCCATCACAGGTTCCGGAATATGAACCTTGCAGAACACAGAGATGAAAGAGACGCGGCAGTCATCTTCTCCGTATTGGGAGTCGGTGGAGTTCTGGCGGCCGCTTTTGCCAACATGAACCTGCCATCTCAGTATGTAAAGGCATACATCGCCATCACCGTGATGGCCATGGGTTTGCTGATGATTGCGAATATCAGGCGAGAGTCAGAGTACTCGCGTCCGCGTCTGGGGATAATTGGAGTCTTTGCTGCTTTCAACAAGGGAATCTCAGGTGGTGGGTACGGTCCTTTAGCAACCTCGGGTCAGATTATCAGCGGAATTCGTCCTAGGGCAGCCATTGCCATTACGGCTCTTGTTGAAGGGATCATTTGCGCACTAGGAATCGGAATCTACTTTGCCCTGTCCATTTACCCTGAGTTGTTGCTCACTCTTGCCATAACTGTTGGCGCACTCATTGCAGCTCCATTCTCTGCACTCACAACCGCCTACCTAGAACAGAACCTTCTGAGGAATGTCGTAGCAATCTCTACTTTCGCCATTGGGCTGATTACGCTAGTCTTCGTGCTTTCTACTGTCTAATTGAAGTTCGGGTGACCTGGTTGGTAGAAGACTCAAATGACCTCCCGCGAAATCCATCGCCAATAGAACGGTTCTGAGGTCCAACATCCTTCGAGAACGTCCGCATTGTACTTAATATCTCAAACATTCTGGTATAACCGCAACCTAGCAATTGAACTATGTGAGGTTTCATGATATGGGCGTAGACCTAGAGAAGTTAAAGAAAGAAGTCGTAGAGTTGATGAACAAGGGGAAATCCGGCAACGTAGGCAAGAAGTTGATGGATGCTTTCAGGAAGATTGACTCTTCACAGTACCACGCATTCGGCGAGGCCATGAAAGAAGCCATCATGGTGGACCCACAAGCCTTCTCGGAGAAGGCATACATTCTGTTCGACAAGATGATGCGAGCCAAAGATCCGTCCAAGTTGTCTGAGTTCGAGAAGTTCTTTGTCCAGAATTTCTGCAGACTGCCGGGCGAGGAGTTCGCCGTCATCGCGGATGGCTGGGTCGAAACGGGCAAGTCAGTAATCAAGGGCAACATCTTCGTATCGAACTATCGCATCATCGCGACCGGTGTCCAAGAAGCGAAGAAAGCACGGGTGAGTGGTGGCGGCATGTTCGCTTTCCTGAGCATGATTCAGCTGGGCAGCTACCTCTACAACAAGTCAATCATGGAACAGATATCAAAGTCCATAACAGAGGGCTCAGCCACTATGGTGAACTATGGTGTCATGTACCCGATCAAGAACAGCTACGATATCGAACAAGAAGCAAAGGGGTTCAGAGCACAGATCAATGACCGTGTCAACTATAAAGTTGACGTGCCTTACACAAACAAGAAAGGCAAGGAGGAAATTGCGGATCTCAA
>JBHLPB010000237.1:0-4132 GCA_048939905.1 Promethearchaeota archaeon | reverse complement strand
CTCTTTGAGCTCGTCAGCCAAATCGATGATCCGAAGTATCTCTTCTTTTGTGTAGTCCATCAGTGTTAGGAAGTCTCTTCCTTTGAATTCCCGCATCTCTTCTCACACCAACCTATGCTCTCAGCAGCTCCATTGCCAAGCAACGTGGTCCTCCGCCTATCCGCATCAATTCGTTCATGCCAATCTCGATGACTTTGACTCCGACATCCTCAAGCCGTCTCTTAACAATCGGATTTCCTGAAGTAAGAATCACCTTCTTGGCTTCAAGGGGTAAGACGTTTGTGCCGAGTCTCAAGGTCTCCTCTCGTACTACCTCTATCATGTCAAACCCGCGGTCACGGAGCTCATTGAGGAACCAATAGGGCAAACTCTCCGGATACACAAGAACCAAGTCCTTGTCGATGGGGTTCATGCATACATCAACATGGACAAAACCACCGCGCTGTTCCAAGTAGCCTGGTATATCCACCACAATCGTTTCTATGTCCATCAACTTCAGCAGATTCCCAACCTGCCGGATGCCACTATCATTGGTCCTGATTCCTCTTCCGAGGACAACTGTGTGTCGGTCTAGAGGCACATAGTTGCCACCCTCGAATGTGCCATCTCCCGTGACCATCAGTAGGACAGGAATGTGAAGATTCCAGAGTCCTTTGGCGACCATTTGTTCCTCACCCCACCTCTGTGTGAGAGCCATTCTGCTTATGATGGCCCCCCAGGGTGTCATGGTGGCTTGATCACGCATCCAATAGTGCTTTGGTGACCTAGGGTAGCCTTCCTCCAATAATCCAACTTGGACCCCATTACTCCTCAGAATGTCGACAAATGCATTCCATTCCTTCAAAGACTGTTCAAAATCAGGTGGTCCGTCCCAGAGCCACCAGACAGGATCCTTTCTAACGATGTTGAGGTCCTCAGTGGGAGGGTACAGCAGAACGCGCTTGAGTGTGCTGTAGTTCGATGAAACTCCAAAACTGGTACTGTCATAGACTGTCTTCAATTCGCCATCGGCAAAGCTGACAAGAGGAGGGTGTTCTACATCATAGAGGTCATTCCATTTGTTATTCGTTTTCAAGCAAACTCGCGCTCCTAACCTTCGACCCTCGCTATTCTTGTTGGCCGGACTTCTAGTGTCTTCGCTCTTAGACTCGCAGTAGCTCCATCACGAGGCAACGGGGCCCGCCGCCACCCTTTCGCAGCTCGTTAAGTCTGACCTCTATGACCTCCACACCGATGTCTTCAAGGCGTTTCTTGACAATGGGATTCTCCTCTGCAAGCACCACTTTCCTGGCATCAAGCGCCAGAACGTTCGTTCCCATCTTCAAGACCTCTTCGCGTTCGATTTCTATCATGTCGAATCCGCGGTCTCTCAGCTCGTTGAGGAACCAATATGGCAGGCCCTCTGGGTATACCAACGCCAAGTCCTTGTCAATTGGGTTCAGGCAGACATCAGCGTGTACATATCCACCATAGTGTTCAAGGTACGAAGGAATGTCAATGACAATTGAGTCGATATCCATAAGCTCAAGAAGGTTCTCGACCTGAGAGATTCCACTGTCATTACATCTAATTCCTCTCCCAATGACCACAGTATCTCTGTCTAGGGGAATGTAGTTACCGCCTTCGAAGATGCCGTCTCCAGTGACCATCATCAGCACTGGTATCTGAAGTTCCCACATCTTCTTCGCGAAGAGTTGCTCTTCTCCCCACCGCTGAGTCAGGGCCATTCTGCTGATGATGACTCCCCACGGAGTCATAGTTGCTTGGTCGCGACAGAAGTACTGCTTGGCGCAACGAGGATAGGCTTCCTCCAATATCTCAATCTCGACACCATTCTTCTTCAGAATGTCTACGTAGGCATCCCACTCCTTCCGTGCTTCCTCGAGATCAGGAACTCCATCCCACAACCAGAATACGGGGTCCTCTTTCACAGCATTCAGTTCTTCACTTGGACGATGGAGAAGGAGTCGCTTCAGCTTGCTGTAGTTTGATGCCACACCAAAGCTGGAACTGTCATAGACCTTCTGCATCTCTCCGTCCTTGAAACCAACAAGTGGGGGATGTTCCACATCGTACAATTCATTCCATTTGTTCTTGTTCTTCATCCTCATACACCTTCATCATTTCGTACAGTCAGCGATTGCCTTGTCGAACCTGTCAATCGCCTCGTCAATCTGGTCCTCAGTTATGATGTAGCTCGGAAGCCATCTAATCACGTTGTGTCCCGCAGCAAGCGTCCAAAGGTTGTATTTCTTGACAGTAGTCTTTACAACTTCATTTCTGAGCTCTTGATCGCGCTCTTTCGATTTCTTGTCCTTGACGAACTCCACTCCTGCCATTAGACCAATTCCTCTGACATCCCCGATGACCTCGTGCTTGTCCTTCAACTCATTCAGACGGTCAATCATGTATGCTCCTTTCTCGGCGTTCTTCTTCAGGAATCCCTTATCTTCCATGTGTTTTATGACCCAAAGAGAGGTCAAAGCCATCTTGGGTTCTGCGCCGAAGGTTTCTGAATGTCTAGAAGTCCCACTGAATAGAGGGCGCGGTCCTACGGCGGCGCCCATCGGATAGCCTCCGCCGAAGGCTTTGCCAATGGCGATGTAGTCCGGAATGACATCGAAGTTCTCAATTGCCCACCACTTGCCAGTCCGTCCCATGCCGGCCTGCACCTCATCTGAAACGAAATAACCTCCTACTTCCCTCGTGACCTTGTAGAGTGCCTTGACAGCCTTTGCCGAAGGAACGTAGAATCCACCCTCTGCACAGATTGACTCAAACACTGTGGCGGCAATGTCATCTCCCTCTACTCTGATTGCCTCTCTCAAAGCTTCCGCGCATTCGACGTTGCAGTCGTCAACATTCTGACCATAGGGGCATCGGTAGCAGTATGGATAGAAGACTCGTGTAACATCAACTCCCTGCGGGAACCCGGCCTTATGCTTTGCATTCGATGCCGTAAGAGCCAAGGCATAGCCTGTCCTTCCGTGGAATGCAGGCCTGAAGGCAACGAATCTTCTTCTCCCTGTCTTGTCCATAGCAGACTTCATGCAGTTCTCAACTGCGCGAGCACCAGATGTCGTCAATGAAGTCTGCTTGTCGAAATCACCCGGTGCGAGTTCCATGAGACGCTCTGCAAGCCCCACTTGCGGAATTGAGTCCCAGTTGTTCGACATTATTTCGTGAACCGTATCCAGGACTGACGCCTCAAAATCGAGAAACGGCTTGTATCTCATCCCAAATGCACGAACGGCCACTCCGGATGCAAGATCCAAGTATTCGTTCCCCTCTATGTCGTAGCAGACTATGCCGTCACCTCTTGTATGATCGATGACGTTGTACACTTCACGATTCTGAGTCGCTATGGCCTGGTGACTGTTGGCTCTGTCAATCCAGTAGGCACTGTCCTTCGCATTCTTCTTGTCGATGTTTTTGATGCCAAGAAGCCTAAGGAGTTCAATATGCTTCTCATCCATTCCGAATCACATCCGAGGTGTGGTGCCAATTCAATAGACACTTCCACTTATTTGTTCGCGAATACTTCAAGACATGCATCCAGTGTAGGCTCATCCGGCTAGTGATTGTGCCTCCATCTATCACGATTCCGGGGTTTTTCGTTGCCCAGATTCACTGGAGTAGTCCTTAGGGTCCTTCTACGGGACGGTCTGGACTAAGGAAATGGACCTTCACTCCACCGTCTTTGAGTACTATCACCACAGCTTCGAGTTCTTCCTTCGCCTCTCCAACATCAATAGCCCTGCGCATCTGATACCATGCGATGTCACTTTCAGGAGGTCCCATCTCTATTCCTGGTGAATTCACAAGGACTTGCCTTAGTTTCCCTATTTCAGACTGTGCTCCCCACTTCTTGCCATAGATAAGTCTGAGCTCTTGACCGTAGTCCAGTGCGACAGGGATCGATGAGGTTGTCTTGTCTTCCAGCATTCTTTGAACGTCCTTGGGTGTATTGTCGCCATCGATAAATTACCTACTTGATTTCGTTAATCAGTTCCTCCAAGGATAGGCGTTTCAGTGTGTCGGGTGTAGGTACACCTAGCTCAGACCAGCCTCTCAAGCAGTAGTATTCATCGAGCATAAAGCCCAAGTCCTCATGGGATATTGCAGCACCTGA
>JBHLPB010000236.1:0-4147 GCA_048939905.1 Promethearchaeota archaeon | reverse complement strand
TGACATTTCATGAAGCTTCTTGACCTTCTTAGCTATCTCCTCTAGATGAATCTCAAGTTGTGTTCTCAACTTTCTCACCTACCCTATTCTTCCAGTAATGAAAGCCTCTGTCCTCTCGTCCCCTGGAGCCTCCGCAATCCTTCGAGTCTTGTCAAACTCCACCAACTCGCCCAAGTAGAGAAACGCTGATTGGTCGGATACTCTGAATGCCTGTTGGACATTGTGCGTAACAAGTATGACGGTAATCTCCTCCTTCAGTTTCATAATCAGCTCTTCAATCTTTCCGGCGCTCAGGGGATCGAGTGCAGAAACTGGCTCATCCATCAATAACACTGGGGGATCAATTGACAGCGCTCGCGCTATGCAGAGTCTTTGCTGTTGCCCTCCCGACAAGTTTGGCGCTGGATGATCAAGGTTGTCCTTGACTTCGTCCCAGAGAGCGGCCCTCCTGAGCGAATCTTCGACAAGTTGGTCTAGTTCTTCCCCTTCCTTTATACCATGCAGCTTCGGACCATACGCTATGTTCTCTCTGACACTCATTGGAAACGGATTTGGCCTCTGGAAAATCATTCCTACCTTCTTTCTAAGCTCATAGACGTCGGCGTCAAGGGAATAGATGTCTTCTCCTTCCACCAGTATCTCGCCTTCCATCTTAAAACTGCCAATAGTATCGTTGAGCCTGTTGAGGCTTCGAAGGAAGGTACTCTTCCCACAACCGGAAGGCCCCATAATAGCAGTGACTGAGTTGTCTTCAAAGTAGCAACTGATGTTCTTCAGGATCTTCTTCTTGCCAAACCAAGTTGACAGGTTCTTGACCTCGATTTTGTGCTCGAATGACATTGTTAGACGACCCTCCGCGTTATCTTTCGCATTATGATGTTAGCAATCAGATCGACGACCAGAACCATTAGTATCAACACTAGGGCGGCTCCGTGTGCTTTCACCTGAAGGTACTCCCTTGGGTCGGTTATGTAGGCCCAGATTGTATAGGGTAGTGATGCGACCCAAGACCCGCCGCCTGTTATGCTTGTAGGGACTCCGAGTGTGTTTCCAGCGGTGAATATCAACGGTGCAGTTTCACCCATCACTCTGCCAACGGCCAGCAGGACCCCCGTGATTATCCCCGGAAACGCAGCCCTTATTGTCACGTTCCACGTGGTCGCCCATTTTGTGGCACCCAAGGCAAGAGATGCCTCCCTTAAGGTCATAGGCACTTGCTTCAGGGCTTCCTGAGTTGTGCGAAGTACAGTTGGTATCATCATGAACGCAAGTGTGAATCCTCCCGCAATGAGGCCCATACCAAAATGGAGAAAGTCGACGATGAAGGCGAAGCCAAATGCTCCAAAGACTATCGATGGGATTCCTGCAAGTACATCTGCAGTGAATTCTATTGCACTAGTAACTCTGCCTGGTCTAGCGTACTCAGTGATGTAGACTGCCCCGAGTACGCTGAGTGGAATTCCCACTGATGCCGCCACGATCATCAGCAGGATTGTACCTGCTATTGCGTTTCTTACTCCTCCCATCAATCCCGGGCCAGGAAAGGTCCCAAAGAACTCTAGTCCCTGTCCCGGCCCAGCGCCGAACACTTCTGGTATACCAACCGCGGCAACTTGAAGAATGACCAAGAAGAATGGAGCTGCAATCAACAATACTGCTGCTGCCAGAATAATCTTGAAAACGAAGTCTGAGAAGGTTCTTCTTGACCGGGTCTGCTTTCTCAAGTATCTGACAAGCGTCTGAGGCATGGCCTTGGCAGATCTGACAGAACGAGAAAGGAGGTCAGCATCTTGCTCCTGTGGCGCGTTGCGATTTCTAGCTTCCTTTCTCATTCCATCACCCCTTACTCATGCCTCTTGTCTTCATGCCCCAACGAATGAATAGCTTCGCCATTATCGTGAACGACACAGACATCAGCAACAATACTAGGGCCACAGAGAAGAGCGCCGACCGCCAGAGTGGAAACACGAAGGCGTAGCCAAGCTGGTTTGTGATGATTGAAGTCATAACATATGCCGGATCGAACAGTGAGTATGGGATTTGCAGTGAGTTGCCAGTGACCATTAGTACAGCCATTGTTTCGCCTACAGCCCTCCCCAGAGAAAGTACAACCGCAGCTCCTATTCCTGGCATCGCTGCACCCATGACCACTTTCCTGGCAGTTTCGGTGCTTGTTGCTCCCAGGGCAAGAGACGCCTCCCTGAGAGTACGAGGAACTGATCTGAGTGCGTCGTCTGACACAGTAACTATTGTTGGCAAAAGCATGATTGCCAGAATCAGTCCCCCAGCGAGCAGTGAGAGTCCGCTGGATTCCACTCCAAACAGAGGGCCAAGGCCATTCTTAATCCAAGGCACAATCACAAGGTAAGCCCAGAGTCCATAGACAATCGAGGGAATTGCCGCCATCATCTCGACAATCATCCTGATTGTCCCTCTCAGTCGATGAGGGCAGAATTCGCTCAAATACAGTGCCCCTGCGAGGCCCAGTGGAACTGCTATTCCAATCGCGAGCATCGTGCACATGAATGAGCCAGCAATGAAGGTGGCGATTCCGTAGAGGTCGCGATTGGGGTCCCATGTTGTATTGAATATGATTCCTATGCCACCCTCAGGGCTCGCCATTATCGGTGCAGACTCATACCAGAGGAATGTGAGAATCAGTACTATTATCCCGGAGCTCGTCAGAGCTGGAATAAGCAACCCAAAACGACCAAAGAGGTCAATTCGCGCCGCCCCCTTGGAGGTCCTGATTTCGCGTGCAAGTCGTGATAACAGGTCCCGGACTGACATACTCATCGAAGATCCTCCTATGGCCGCCATGTAGGACCAAGTGATGCAACCAGATTGATTGAGTACTCTGCAGCAGAAGTTCCGTTGATTGGAACGTATCCTACATTAGGTATGAATATCTGTCCTCTTACCAGGACCCAGTTCAGAAATACAAGCACATGCCAAGCGACATTCTCCTCATGGACAAGATAGAAGAGGAGTCTAGCGATGGGATATGCTCCTGGAATTGCCGAGTTCATTAGGTTCTCACCAGGGTCTGCCAAGTCCTCCGGCAGAGCCTTGAGGGCGTTTGGAAGTGAAGGAGTCACGAACTCCTGTGTTGTGGGATTGTAAAGGTCGACTGGAGTGAGCCCTTCCATGAACGCCAATCCAACATAGCCAATGCCGTCGTCATCTCCCAAAACCCCTGCTGCTACTCCGGGATTGCCGTCAACTGAGTTGATTCCGGGTGCCCAGGATACAGTTTCGCTGTGCCCGAATCTCCATGTGTAGTTTGCCAGTGGATTACGATTGTCATCTGCTGTTTCCAACCACTTGGCAAATGTGGCAGTCGTACCGCTAGCATCAGATCTCACGTATACGTCAATCTCTCCAGTCTGCTGGACCGCCACCCCGAATGTTGCCGAGAACTCCTCCCAAGTTGTTACATTTCTTTGGAATACAGCTACAGCCATGTCACAATCCATGTGAAAGGTGGACCCATTTATCGAGGGATTCACTACGATGCCTAGCGCATCCGCAGAAACTGGGATGATTCGAACGGATGGGTTAGCTTGGAGGTACACTGGATCGGGATACGAACTTGATGCTCCTATATCAATGAGTTTCTGAGCGACTTGTGATTGACCTAGGCCCGACCCTCCAGTGCTTGGATTGACTGTGAATGCGGGATAGTCTGACTGAAACCTTGTGGCCCATTCTTGAGAGAGAGAGAATACCGTGCTTGACCCAGCTGTAGTGATTGTGTACGGGCCCCCTTCAGCCGCGGACGGCGGAGTAAGAAGCACCATGAACCCTAGGCCGATTAAAAGGCCCACAATAAACACGAGGAGCTGACGTCGAAAACTGGCCATCGTTCTCTTCTCCTATCTTCTGAGTACCGGCCGTACGAACTAATAATTAAGGGATGCGGAGCGCATTGTACTGCCTCTCCTATTGGGAGAATCAGGCCCAGATTGCCAGGGTTGAAAGCTTGCTCCACCAATCGAATTTGAACAACTTGAGCAAGCAGGTTTATGACGAGTTCATCGTTCTGTAGAGAATGGTGCTGATTTTGCGAGAAAACCAGCCGACAACCAGCAAGCTCAATGACCTTGATGGCAAGGAATGGGTGAAGTCCACGAAATCATGGTTCATC
>JBHLPB010000235.1:2571-4149 GCA_048939905.1 Promethearchaeota archaeon | reverse complement strand
GTGAGAGAAGGGCATGCATCTCCGGGGTATCTCGACATGGCGCGAACTGTCTTACAGCACGGAAGAGTCGTTCCTATGACACATGCTGTGAACAGGATGCGTGAGAAGCTTGGCCTTCCTGAGCTACAGGAGCCAAACATGGAAGAACTCAGCAAAATCATCTCTACTGCTGGCTTTGACAAAATACTCGCGATATATACAGGGAGGGATATGACAGAATGAGGATGGCTATTGCCTGGGGATGTTTGGTGCCCTCTCGGAGGTCTCTCATAGGCTACGAAGCAGCAACTCGAAAGGTGCTTGACCGCCTGGGAGTCGAGATTGTTGACATTCCAAACGAAACGTGCTGTGCCCCATTCTGGATGCAGTCTCTTGACATCACCACGAGCCTCGCTCTAGCCGCGCGGAACCTGGCCAAGGCAGAGCAGATGGGACTTGACCTCTTGACTCCATGCAGTGGTTGCTTCCACTCATACAAGCGGGTCAACCATACCATGGAGAAGTACCCTGCAATGAAGCAACGTATACAAGAGATTCTCCGGAGTGCAAGGCTTCGCTACGAAGGAACAGTTGAGGCACGACACCTCGTTGACTTCCTCTACACAGACATAGGAATGGATGAGATAAGGAGCAAGATGGTCCGTGACCTAGAAGGTATTGACCTGGGGCTTCGCTATGGTTGTCATATGCTCAAGCCCCATGAGCTGCTAAACATAGAGTATTCTGAGAGGCCAATCTTCGCAGATGAGATTCTGGAAACTCTCGGAGCCACATCCAAGCAATACACAGGTCGTCACCGTTGTTGTGGGGGGTTGCTACGGGGTACTGATGATGACTTAGCGGATGAGGTCTTGAGGGACCGACTCGTTGATGCCAATGAGGCGGATCTAGACAGCCTGGTGACTGTATGCTCACTCTGCCACATTCAGCACGACATGGGTCAGAGAATCATCAAGAACAAGTTCGGTATCGAGGACCTAGACATTCCTGTATTGCACTACCCACAGGTGCTCGCCCTAGCTTTTGGATTCAGTCCAAAGGAGATTGGACTCCAGCAACACACTGCCAGCACTTCTAAGTTGGTTGCGAAACTCAGAGGTGAGGTCAAAGAGGGAGGTGGGGCTTGATGAGTCGAAAGTTCGATCCTAACATAGTAGCATTCACCTGCAACTGGTGCAGCTATGGAGGAGCAGACCTTGCGGGCATCTCACGTATACAGTACCCAACGAGTGCCAAAGTCATACGGTTGATGTGTTCCGGACGAGTGGACCCACTGATGGTCATTGAAGCCTTCAAGAACGGAGCTGATGGAGTAATCATAAGCGGCTGCCATATTGGTGACTGCCATTACTCAACAGGAAACTACAGAACGCTTGTCCGATACAATGCACTCGAAACCGCCATGGAGGTCATGGGACTTCACCCTGATAGGTTGAAACTCCTGTGGGCGAGCGCTTCAGAAGGGCAACGTTGGGCTGATGGAATGACCGAGATGACTGAAACAGTCAGAAGACTCGGTCCGAGTCCTCTGGCAAAGGAACTGGGAGGTGGCAAGAAATGACGGTTGCAGGAGAGAAG
>JBHLPB010000235.1:0-2561 GCA_048939905.1 Promethearchaeota archaeon | reverse complement strand
AGGTCGTATTCGAAGAGTTGCTGCCTTCTGAAACAGCGATGGTCATAGGCGGCGGAGTTGCAGGAATGCAGGCTGCACTGGACATTGCCGATCAGAACTACAAGGTAGTTCTTGTTGAACGCACACCCTCTATCGGCGGCGTCATGGCTATGTTGGACAAGACATTCCCAACTCTGGATTGCAGTGCATGCATTCTCACACCACGCCTCTCAGAAGTTTCCAGGCATCCAAACATCGAGCTCCTCACATATTCTGAAGTCGTAGGGCTCACTGGTGATGCTGGTGATTTTCGAGTTAGAGTACTAAGAAAAGCCCGCAAGGTTGACGAGGAGAAATGCTCTGGCTGCGGGGATTGTGTTCCTCATTGCCCAATTCAGGTTCCCAATGAGTTTGACCAGAACCTTGGCTTTCGAAAGGCAATCTACATCGGCTTCCCGCAGAACACGCCACTTGTCTACACGATTGACGAGGAAAACTGCATCAAATGCGAAATGTGCGTGAAATCATGCGAGCGCGAAGCGATTGACCTAAGCCAGGAAGATGAAGAGATTGAGATACCAGTAGGGGCAATAGTCATAGCCACTGGCTACGAGCTATATGATGTTCGCAATTATCCTAGACTTGGCTATGGAATATACAAGAATGTGATGCATGCTCTTGAGTACGAGCGAATCATAAACGCGGCTGGTCCGACGGCCGGCAATCTGATGAGACTGAGTGATGGAACAATCCCGAAGTCAATCGGGTTCATTCAGTGTGTAGGAGCCCGCGACGTTGGAAAGGGCGTTCCTAACTGTTCGCGCATATGCTGCATGTATGCAATCAAGAACGCCGTAATGGCCAAGGAACTCCAACACGACAACGTCAAGAATGTCACACTCTACTATGCGGATCTTCGTGCGTTCGGAAAGGGCTTCGAGGAGTTCAGCGAGATGGCCAAGACGCGTTTTGGTGTCAAGTTCGTTCGTGGGAGAGTTGGCGAGGTCTATGAGAATCCGAAGAATGACAACATAATCATCCGCGTGGAGGACACAGAAACGGGGAAGTTCCTTGAGCACGAACACGAGTTGGTCGTGCTGAGTCCGGGAATCCTACCACCGAAGACTCTCAAGGAGATTGCGAACCAGATGCGGCTTGAGCTGGATGAGGATGGATTCCTGACTGTGGACCATCCCTCTATTACTCCAGTGGACACAACTGTTCCTGGAATCTATGTCTGTGGTTGCGCCGAGGGTCCAAAAGACATCCCAGACAGCGTCGCAGCAGGAAGCGCCGCTGCGATGAGGGCGAGTATCACCCTTGCCAAGAGAGGTGGTTCATAATGACAGAGAAGGCAAATCTGGCAAGAGTAAGGGCGATGGCTGACGCTTTCTCTGAGGAGCGACTAAGATGGCTCATTGGCAAGGGCGACGTTCAGGTCCAACGAGGCGACCTGACTGAAGAGAAATTCAAAGAACTCACGAACATGGCAATTACTGAGGAGTTCGAGAGAAACTACATCATGCAGCACCTGAGCAAAGGTCCAGCGACCGTTAAGGAAATCGCGAAGACAACCAAGATGGAACCACATCGTGTGCTCTGGAACTTGTTGGCTATGATGAAATGGAATAGAGTTGAGATCCTTGGGGACAAGAATCGTGCGTACATCTTTTCCATGGTAGAAGCATTAGACGCAAAGACAGAATCTACAACGTGACAGAGAATCCGTGACATGACAAGGAGTGAAACATGGTGACGAAGAAAAGCATGGATGATGCTAGAATAGGGGTCTGGGTCTGCCATTGCGGCCTGAACATTGCCGGAACGGTTGATGTAGTAGCTGTTCGTGAACATGCTAGCACCCTGAAGGATGTGGTGTACGCAGGCGACTTGATGTTCACGTGTTCATCAGACGGTCTGAAGGCAATCAGGGACACTATTGATGAACATGGAATCAACAAAGTAATCGTCGCCTCATGCACACCGAGGACTCATGAGCCTGTGTTCCGGCGCACCATCGAGGAGGTTGGTCTCAATCGTTTCTTGTTTGAGATGGTGAATATCAGAGAGCACGTTTCTTGGTGCCACATGAATCAGAAGGAACTTGCCACTGGCAAAGCGAAATGGCTGATCGAGATGGCTGTGGCACGTGCAAGGCATTTGGAACCGCTTGACATGGAAACCGTCACCGTCGTCCCTAGGGTGGCTGTCGTGGGGGGAGGTGTCGCTGGGATCTCAGCCGCTTTGGACCTCGGCAATGCAGGGTACCCAGTTTCCCTCATAGAGAGGCGGCCCACGATAGGAGGGCAAATGGCGCTCCTAGACAAGGTGTTTCCCCAGAACGACTGCGCAATATGCATTCTTGGCCCAATCATGGCCTCGGTCGAACAGCACCCACAGATCGACTTGCACACGTACAGTGAACTCGAAGATGTCGAAGGTCACGTTGGTGACTTCCAGCTGAAAGTACGCAAGAAATCAGGCTTCATCAATCCCGACAGGTGTAATGGATGCGGGGAATGCGCCCCGGTATGTCCTACGCGCATAGTTGACGAGTACGAATATGGGATGGGTGAGAGGAA
>JBHLPB010000234.1:0-4164 GCA_048939905.1 Promethearchaeota archaeon | reverse complement strand
GCTATGGGTAGGGGGGCCAAGTGGCTTCATGACCGGGCCAGAGGAATCGACGAGCGACCCCTGACAGACAACGGCCCAAGGGTCCGAAAGTCAATGAGCAAGGACTACACCTTCATGGAGGATGTAGAGCCTGATGCCATCGACTTTCTTCATGACTCAATCTCAAAGATCTGTAAGAGGATTGCTGATAGAATGCAGCAGAAATCTCTCAGATTCAGAACCGTCACGGTGAAGCTACGGTATGCTGACTATACCACAATCCAACGCAGCAAGTCAATCCCAGTAGAAACAGACGATGCAGAGATGCTCAGTCAGCTTGCAGTCGATCTGTTCGACCGCAAGAGAGACCCTGAGAGGTATGTCAGGTTGATTGGGGTGAAAGTGTCGAGCCTTAGCGAGCATGCAGCCCAGTGCACGCTTACAGAGTTCATGTGATTGTCCGCACCGGAAGAACCATCGGGGATGGTGCAATTCTCAAGGCAGAGGAACTCCGACATGTGGAAGCCCGGAGAAGTGATGAAGGCCAAGCTTGTTGACAGGCCGAACCGGTTCTTGGGAAATGTAGAATTGGATGGTCAGGTGGAAGAAGCGTTCATTCCCAATCCTGGCAGAATGTACGAGTTGATGATTCCTGGAAGGACAGTCTGGGTACGCCACAAGTTAGGAGAACATAGAAAAACCAGGCTAGACATGATTGCTGTCAAGCATCAGGGGGTTCTCGTATCCATTGACTCTAACCTGCCAAATCGATTCATCAGAGGGCTCTTGGAGACTCGACGACTTGACATGTTCACTGGCTATGACACAGTTGAACCTGAACCTCGAGTGTTCGATGGAAGGTTTGATTTCAAGCTAGCAGGTCCGAGCGGAGTGACCTTCATCGAGGTGAAGTCCTGCACTCTTGTTGAAGATGGACATGCGCGTTTCCCTGATGCTCCGACCGTGAGAGGAGCTAGACATATGCGGCATCTTGCTGAGTCGCTGCGCTCAGGCATAGCCTCAGGGGCCGCAGTTTTCTTTGTCATCCAGAGACCTGATGCAAAGGTATTCTCTCCCAACGACGAAACCGACCCTCAGTTTGGTGATGCCCTGAGATACGCAAGCCGCATGGGTGTTGACATTATTCCCCTCTCCACTGAGATCAAGGATTGGTCGCTCAGCCTAATCGGTGTTATTCCGTTCAAGCTTTGATGCTCCCTGTATCCTTCATGTTTCTTGTCATATTACGTTTCCACTGGAACCACTTACTTCATATGTACGGTGTTGAATCACATGTCCGCATTAGACAATCAGATATCTGCGTAGGAAGTGCTTGCGTTGAGCCTTGACCTTCAGATAGTGGGAAGAATGAAGAACGAGGAGCTAGTCAGATTGGCTCGAGCGCTGAAACTGCCAATCACGGACCGCACAGTCAGGCGGGAATGGCTTGTTAGCGAGATCCTAGAAGCTCTTGCACCCAGGGCGAAGGAAGGACCCATAGCTCCAAAGCCTCTGAGCGACCCTGCAATCAAGATAGAGCAACTGACGAAGAAGTTCGGCAAGACAGTGGCAGTGGACAAGCTGTCTATGGAAGTATCTCCCGGCGAGATCGTTGGCCTTGTTGGCCCTAACGGCGCCGGAAAGACTACAACTCTCAGAGTTCTCACAGGGATAATCAAGCCGACAGGGGGCAAAGTCTGGGTGGGAGGTCATGATGTCGTGCGTTCGCCCATTCCGGCGAAGAGTCTGGTAGGCTATATTCCTGAGAAACCCACATGCTATCCTAGCCTCACAGTCAGAGAGTACCTCAGGTTCATGGCACGCATCTACGATGTGCCCACAACTGATGTGCTTGTTAGGATGAGTCAGTTCGAGGAATTGTTCCAGCTTGAGGAGTACATGGACAACTACATTGGGACTCTTTCAAAGGGTAACCTGCAAAGAACCTTGTTGGCTGGCATATTTGTTAGGGAGCCCCCATTCGTCCTGGCCTTTGACGAACCAATCTACGGCCTTGATCCAAGAGGAGCATGGAGTCTGAAGGCACACTTACGTCAACTCAAGGAAGAGGGTTCTGCCATACTCATCTCGACTCATATCTTGGAGGTGGCTCAGAATATCTGCGACAGGTTCGTGATTATGAACGAGGGAGTTGTTGTAGGTCGGGGCACTCTGAAGCAGCTTCTTTCAGAGAGCGACGGGGCAACCAACCTTGAGGAGATATTCCTAGAACTAACTGGAGGAATTCCTAAAGAGTAGGTGGGTGGCAGGAATTGGTCGTGGCAACGCTGGCTCTCGTCCGGACCGAAACCAGAATGATGTGGAACCAGTTCAAGCGGACTATCACCACGCCCTCTCTGCTCATGTTCTATGTGATCACCATCGCTGGCATCTACTTCGTCAGTCTTGTAATCTCAGCAATGTTCAGTCTTGGGTCAGTGCTTGAAGCCCTCAGTTCAACCTTAGAGGAGGCCATAGACAGGGGAATGTTATTTGCGGCCTTCGGACTTCTGACAGCATCCTCAGTCGTGGGAGGCTACTTCGGTCTTGGACCGGCCGCCATAGTAACGGAAACTGATGAGTCTTTGGTCATGACCGGACCTATCCGCCCGTACCAGCTCTTCATCGGGAAATATACCAGACGGGTCGTACGCAAAATGGTCTACGCCTTGGCAGGAGTTCTTGCCGTCTTCCCCATCGTTGCCACCGTGAATGTTCTTCTCCTCCCTTTGTCTAGACTCATTGTCGCTGTCATATTGTACTTCGAAGTGAACTACTTCCTCGGTGGGATTGCGGCGTACGTGCGCATCAGACTGACCGCAAGAACACGCCATGTCGCCAGGCATATTGCGGTTCCAATTCTCACGGTTGGCGTACTCCTCCCAGCAGTCCCAGCCTTCACGGACGGTTTTGTGGAAACCATGGCATGGCCCTCCAACAGCTTTGCATATGTGCTGACAGAAACTCTAGAAGTACTGGATTGGGGGTACGGGCCAGAACTCGGGTTCAACTTCCTCCTTCTGGGATTCCTTCTGACATTCTTGGTCCTGGTTGCCTTCTGCGATAGAGAATATTACGAGGTCTTTGCGGCTGCTGCTGGCACTCAGAAGGTCGAAGGCAGGTTTAACAGAATCCTTCGGGGCCAGGTTGACTTTTCGTCCACAAGGGTCAATGACCCAGTCTTTTGGATCATACTCAAGGACTTTTGGTCTAGGATGAGAAGCCCGATGCAAGTCCTGAAGTATGTATACGTAGTATGCGGCATCCTATTTGTGGTCTACTTGAATCTCTTTGCCCCTCCAGGGATTTCACCCTTTCTAGTTACACCAGCTCTCCGAGCGGCGGTGGTTCCAGCATTCCTACTCCTGCTACTGCTGATGATTCAGGTGAGTAGCGTAACCTCTCTTCTCGGTTTCTTGGACGAGGGCGATAACATCTACCTGCTGAAAGCAAGTCCGTTCAGGGATAGTGATATTGTACTTGCGAAGTACGTCCTAGGCGTCGTAGAGGTCGCTCTTTCTGCGATTCCGATTCTCGGATTCATCGTCTTCTTGTTTCAGGTGTCGGGCATTGCTGCGTTGATATGGATGGCAGGCCCATTGGTCTTGCTGTTCGCAGCTGTTGGTACAGCCATAGGCTCCTACGTTCCTGTCTTTACGAATGAACCCGGAGACCTACCGGTGCCCTTAGCGTTCTCTTTCCCGGTTCTCAACCTGACGATTGGGGGTGTGATGATCATGTTGGTGGCTTCTCTTTCTCACAGTCTACTGCTAATTCTTGTACTCCCGCTCTATACTTTGGCACTTGTATTCTTCTTCCTCAGAAGCTCGGTGCATGCCATGGGTAGGTTCAAGTAGAAATCGTTGGTCAACTCGAGAATCCATCATCTTCTGAATGCAAGTCTCAGAGCATTCGCGATAACAATCAGCGACAAGCCCATATCTCCTATGCCCACGGCCATCCACAGAGTGGCAAGCCCGAGAGTGGCCAAGACTGCAATGATTCCTTTGATACCGATTGACAATCCGATGTTCTGCTTGACGATGCTCATAGTCCTCTTGGCCTGATGTATGAGCAATGGGACTTCTTCAAGGTCATCCTTCATCAATGCAACATCCGCGGCCTCGAGAGCCAGGTCACTTCCCATCACACCCATTGCAATAGCCACATCTGAAACAGCCATCG
>JBHLPB010000015.1:0-16916 GCA_048939905.1 Promethearchaeota archaeon | reverse complement strand
GACATCCGCAGAATGGACAGATGATATGGTCATAGACCTGAGTTTCCTGGTTCATCTAGACCCCCTCCGTCATTGTCTTCAGGAGTTCCTCAGTCGTCAGAATCGGTTCGCCCTTTGCAGGAAGTATCTTCGCATCCATTGTCTTGTATCCAGGCATTCCACTCTCCAGAGTGTCAGAGTCCAAGACTACGTTCGCATACGGACCACAAGGAATGAACGCCACTCCTGGTTCAGCCCTCCGGTCCAAGGCGCTGCGCACAACCACACTTCCGTACATCGTTTCGATTCTGACTGAATCACCTTCTTCGACTCCAAGCGATTCAAAGGTGGACTTGTCAATCTCACAGATGGCAACCGCATCGATGTATTCCTGATTCAGCTTTCCAAGCTCCATTCCTCTGCCCTGTTTGAGGGTTCGGCCAGACGTCAAGACTACGTTGACACCAACATCATTCATGGCTGACAACACCGGCTGGGACTGGAGAAATCCGTTTCAAAACCAAGATATGAGTTTCTTGGTGCCCGTGACAGGAACAGAACCAAGTGCTCTGAGGCTGTGAGAAGCAGAGCAAGAATAGGGATGCGGGGGAGAAACCCAGTTTCCATATCCAAACGCACTGACCAGGGACCGCATCCCTAATTGTACATCATCTTGCGGCCGCACAATATGATGGTTCCTGTGCGATTACACACACATAGCGAATGATATGCGCCTTGATTCTCTGCCAGTTCGAAGCCTTTATCAGAAATAGTACTGGGATGCGGCCTTGATTCTCTCTGAAACAGGCGAGATTGGAAATGGCAGTGAGCAAGAAGACACTCGTCGAACTTTGTACGCAAACTCTGAAGGTGCGTCTCTTCGAAGAGAAGGTGTGGGAACTCTTCGGGGAGAACCTTGTCCCCGGAACTCTGCACCTCTATCTAGGCCAAGAAGCGATAGCAGCTGGCGTAACAACGGCGCTGAAGAAGACTGATTGGATACAGAGTACCCACAGAGGCCACGGTCATGTCATAGCGAAGGGTGCGGACATGAATGCAGCCTTGGCAGAGCTCTTGGGGAAAAGGACCGGCTCCTGCAAGGGCAAGGGCGGTTCAATGCACATCACACAGTTTGATGTTGGGGTCCTCGGCGCGACGGGGGTAGTTGCATCAGGATTGCCAATCGCTGTCGGTGCGGCACTCTCAGCAAAGATGAGGAAGACAGACGAGGTGGTCGCATGTTTCTTTGGCGACGGTGCCTCCAACAATGGGACCTTTGGAGAGTCATTGAACATGGCTGCCATCTGGCAGCTACCCTTGGTTTGGGTCGTCGAGAACAATATGTACGCTATGGGGACTCCGATAACACTCACCTGTCCTAGTCAGAATATTGCTGATCGAGGAGAGGCTTACTGCACACCGTCTGCTGTTGTCGATGGCAACAATGCGCTTGAGGTTTACGAAGCTGCAGTTGAAGCCGTGAAGAGAGCTAGAAGCGGAGGAGGGCCGAGTCTTATCGAATGCAAGACCTACCGAATGAGAGGCCATTCGAGATTTGACCAGGCGAAGTACCGACCTCAGGATGAGGTCGAACACTGGATGGCCAGAGACTCGGTCGAGATAATCAAGAACATTGCCCTTGAGAAGAAGGCGCTGACGAAGAAGCAGGTGGAAAGCATTAGGAAGACCCTGCAGAAAGCCGTTGACAAAGCCGCCGATTTCGCGATTAGGTCGGAGCATCCAGCCCCAGAAGAAGCCCTAGACGATGTATTCATGGAGGTGGTCTAGATGGCGGAGATTACTTACAGAGAGGCATTGAAACAGGGCCTCCGAGAAGAGATGCTCCGTGATGACCGCGTCTTCATAATGGGCGAGGACGTGGGGAGGAATTGGGGTGGAGCTTTCAAAGTCACAAAGGGCCTCGCAGAAGAATTCGGAGATGACAGGGTGAGAGACACTCCTATCTCTGAGAACACTATTGCTGGTGCTGCTCTGGGAGCAGCAATAACAGGATTGCGACCCGTGGCTGAAATCATGTTTGGAGACTTAATCACCCTTGCTATGGATCAAGTGTGTAATCAGACGGCAAAGATGCGCTACATGTTCGGCGGCCAGACATCTGTCCCCCTCGTCCTGAGGTCCGTCTTTGGAGGTGGCAAGAACATTGCCTCGCATCACTCGCAGAGCCTTGAGGCTTGGTTCATGCACACGCCGGGACTCAAAATCGCGGTTCCCGCGTTCGCCTATGACGCGAAAGGACTCATCAAGACATCAATTCGCGACCCAGATCCGGTGATGTTCTTCGAACACAAGCTTGTCTATGACAAGAAGGAAGAAGTCCCAGATGAGGAGTATCTAGTGCCGCTAGGAGAGGCAAGAGTCAGGCGTGGAGGGGCAGATGTGACAGTGTGGGGAACCTTCCTCATGGTGCACAAAGCCCTTGAGGTTGCAGAGGAGTTGGCGAAGGAGGGAATCAGTGTTGAGGTCATTGACCCGCGGACTCTGGTTCCACTAGATAAGGAAACCCTGATTGAATCAGTCAAGAAGACGGGAAGACTCGTCCTAGTGACGGAAGAAACACGTACGGGAGCGACCACTGCAGAAGTGGCGGCCATAGTTCAGGAGGAGGCTTTCGACTGGTTGGATGCGCCTATCAAGAGAGTGAATGCACCAGACACTCCTGTGCCCTTCAGTCCGTCATTGGAACAGTATTTCATACCTGACAACAAACGCATTGCAGAGGCTATCCGGGAGATTGCATAAGAGGTGTAGTCATTGGTCACTATGATGATAATGCAGCGCATGAGTGTTGCAATGGAGTATGGCGTGATTCTCAAGTGGATGAAGAAAGAAGGAGATTCTGTCAAGAAGGGCGAACCAATAGTGGAGATCTTTGGGGAGAAGAACGAGTTCGAGCTCGAAGCCCCGGCAGATGGTGTCCTGTTGAAGATTCTCTGTGATGTTAATGATGAAATCCCAATTAGTGAACCAATCGCAATAATCGGGAAGAAGGGCGACAAGATTCCTGACGTGAAGCCACGAAAGCTGGAAGTAGCTGGTGTTGCCCCCCAGACTGCGGCACCACAGACGCCAGTGCCGACCCCTCAAATGTCACAACCAGTAGCGCCGCAAGCACCATCCGTCTCTGTCCTTCCGACGGGAAGAATAAAGGCATCGCCTAGGGCGAAGAAGCGTGCTGAAGAGCTCGGCATAGATCTGTCAATGGTTGTTGGAACCGGAGCTGGAGGTCGCATTGTTGAGAAGGATGTAGTAAAGACGGAGGCTGCGCCAGTTCCTGGACTGGATGACCGCAAGATCAGGAAATCTGAACTGCTTACGCCTTTGAGAAGGACAATAGCGAGAAGAATGACCCAGAGTGCTCAGCGTCCGCACATCACAATGATTACCGAGATTGACATGACAGAGGTGGTCACGCTGAGGGATGAAATCAACTCCCGCAACGCGAAGAAACTTGGGTTCAGGGTTTCGTTCAACGACATAATCGTCAAGGGTGCGGCCGACATACTGGAGAGATTCCCGAAGTTTAATGCGACCCTGGTCGGAAACGAACTTCGAACGTTTGAGGACATAAACATTGGAGTAGCGATGGCCACAGAAGATGGTCTCATTGTGCCCACAGTGAAACAGGCGAACAAGAAATCAATAACGCAGATTGCTCGGGAAACAAAGGACATGGGACAGAGATCCAAGAAGAATGAGTTGACTCCTGAAGAGTTGACTGGAAGTACCTTCACAGTTTCGAATCTGGGGCCTTTCAAGGTTGATCTCTTCATTCCCGTGATGAACCCACCAGAAACTGCCATCCTTGCGCTAGGTCAAATCAAGAAGAAACCTGTGGTCGTCGGTGACAAGGTCGAAATAAGATCCATGATGATGGCTAGTTGCGCAGTCGACCACAGAGTCTTGGATGGCGCGCCCGCGGGCCAGTTCTTGGAGGCTCTGAAGGACTACCTCGAGAATCCCTTCTTCATGAAAGTATGACGACGGACTACTCAGACTTGGTCGCGTTGGTGCAAAGGATTATGAGATTTCAGACAAGGGTCAATCACAGAGGAGAAGCGATGATTATCTCAAGAAAGTGTCCGAAGTGTGGTGACGACAGGATAGCTGGACCTCACAGATTGCAGGCGCAACACCACGTTGCAGTCGACCTTCCTGGATTCGCGACTGCGACATTGGAGTCTTTCACGTGCATTAACTGCGGGTACACGGAGATCTACAGTGACAAGCGAGGTCTCGATAATATCAGAAGAGCCGGTAGGTTCGTCTTAGCACATTCTGAACCAAGACTAGCATATTGCACAAGTTGCGGCGCAAAGATTCGACCCGGCGATAGTATGTGCTATGAGTGTGGAGCCGCCATTTAGGCCAATAATGCAATCCGAACTGTGATACCATTGTAGGGCCTTAAATTGAATCATCACGATCTAATGCCGACGCATAGTTCCCTCCTGCGTCATGCCTCGAAAACACGACATCTGCTCTAAGCCTCAGACTATTTCTGAGGCTCCCGGCTGGTGGCGGAAGGTTGTTCTGTCACCAGCATTCACACCCTACTACTTGTAGCCGATTTCGCAGAAGCGGCAATGTTTAAGGTGACCTATTGTCCCTATAACAGACAGACTCTCTATTGCTCGACGGTGGGTGTACGGAATGTCTTGGCGTCTGTTGGAGGGACCAAATCTCGGCATCTACCAGAGTCTTGCAATGGAAGAGGCACTTGCCAAAGTCGGCTCACATTCTTCTCGGGTGACGAATACACTAAGAATTTGGAAGGCCGACCGTGCTATTGTTGTTGGTAGATTCCAGTGCATCCACAAAGAGTTGGACATTCAATACTGTAAGAATAACAGTATTTCCATTGCTCGTCGATTCACAGGGGGAGGGACAGTGTATCTAGACAAAGGTAATCTCAACTTCACAATATGTGCAGACCAAAGAGAATCGTATGTCCCGAAACGGCTTCCGCAGCTATACAAGGCATTTGTTGGAGAGATTGCCTATCAGCTTCAGAAGATTGGGATACCGGCGCGATTCGATCCCCAGAGATCATGTCTGAGAATCAAGGAGAAGAAGATTACCGGAACGGCCGGGTGGATCAAGCAAGGAGTTTCGTTCATACATGGAACGTTGCTGGTAGACGCAAATCTCACAGTCCTCAACAGATGTCTGGAAATACCCGTGGGTCAACCAGAGTATCTGCGAACCGGCAAGAAGACTCGTTGTCTAGAAAGTATACGTGACACAGTCACAAACATCAATGAAGAAGTTCCAGAGGGTCCTTCTGAGGAAGAGCTAGCGGCGGCGATCATGAGGAGTATCGAAGAGGTGGCCGGAGCATCTATTGCCAAGGGGTCCCTAACCAAGGAGGAAAAGGACACTGCGCATTCTTTATATCAGAGCCGCTACAGCCTGGCGGAATGGAACCTGGGAACGCGTGTCCCAGATTGAAATCAGAGTTGACAGATATGGAACAGGATGTAGAGAAGATACTGAAGAGCTTCCAGAAGCATTTTGGGGCTCTCAACAGAGACATTCCTGACACACGGAATGCGTTCACTGATTTACTGAAGACTGTGCACAAGGATGGCGCCCTATCGGCCAAGTTCAAGGAGATAATGGCCATAGCAATCTCCATCATCACACCTTGTGAACCATGCATGGTCTATCATACGAAGCAGGCACTATCCGCTGGAGCAACCAGAGAAGAAATCATGGAAGCCGCCGCTGTCGCGATAGTAATGGGAGGAGGGCCTGCAACTGCTCATGTTGCGACAGTTCAAGATGCGCTAGACAAGTGGGCGCCAAGCTAGTAGATGGCCGCCTGGATGATTGGCGTGGTTACACTCACGTTCGTCATTCGGAAGAACTTCAGCTGATGGAGAACCACTAGTCCAGAGAACACCTGCAAATGTTTTTAATCAAACGTGTGTTATTATAATCAGATAAGAGCATGAGTTACGCAGGCAGAAAGAGATCAACACTTGACAAGGACTCATTCGTTGTCAGATTATGGATGCTGGCCTTTCTGTTTATTGTGCTGAGCTTCGTCTTGGGGATAATGACTCTATTGACGATGGACTCAAGGGGCCTAATGGGGCCTCTCATGACTGCCTTCGTGCTGCTATCTCATATTGTCCCCATACTTGCTATTGTTATTCCGATCATACTTGGCCTCATCGACCTAAATCGAGAGACCCTGCAATATTGGAGCAGGGAGGATTCAAGACAAGAATCAGAAGTCTAGAAGACCGCCAAGTCACTCACAGAGCTATGCCAAGTCCCTAACACACAGGAACTTTGCGTATTCGTTCGCATGATTAATGAATTGATGGGGCTCGTCTGATGCTATGTGGAGCACGTCACCCGTACGAAGCACCATCTGTCTGGCCCCGACTTGGACTTCAAGCTCACCGCTCAATATGTACACACCATGTTCATGAGAGTGCCGATCTAGGGCAGTATGGCCTTCTGGATCTATGATGTACGTGCGCAATGCGAATTGCTTTGACGAATTCTCCGGGTTGAGTAGTCGCCGTCTGAGGACTCCCTCAAACCCTGGTTCATTGTAGGGCTCATACTCTTCTCTCGGCACATCCTTGGTTAGATACACAATTGGAACGCTCCGTGTCTTCAGTTCTAATCTAGATTGGCAAACAGGACCTTGATAGCCTGTTGGGTTTCCATCAGCTCAAACCCTTTCTCCCATTCGTCAAGAGGAATCCTGTGAGTTATCAGCGGACTCACGTCAATCCTTCTTGATCCGAGAAGACGCAGGGTTGTGACCCAAGATGAGGGCAACGTGCCCCATGTGCCGGTCATGGTGAGTTCCTTCTCAATCATAGGGTCTAAGTCTATCTCCATAGGTTGTCCCCTGACCCCAACTAGGGAGATGTGCCCAGCAGTTTTCACAAACTCCAATGCTTGGCTGCAAGCAACACATGCCCCAGAAGCCTCGATGACAGCATCAGCACCCAGTCCACCCGTGTGTTCTCTAACAACATCAACCGCGTCGGCTTCAGCCTGAACGTCAATGGTTAGGTCTGCTCCAATCTTCTCGGCAATGTCCAAACGCCATCGGTCCGAGCTTACACCTGTCACAATCACTTTTCCCGCACCCATGGCCTTTGCGACTTGGACTGCCAACAGACCCATCGTTCCGGGCCCCTGAACAACGACAGTGTCGCCAGGACAAATAGATGTTCGCTCAGCCACAGCGTGCACGATGCAGGCGGTGGGCTCCGCTAGCGCCGCTTCTTCCAAGGATACTCCCTCAGGGATTTTGTGTACGATGTACTCGGGAGCTGTGAGGTACTTCGCAAAGGCTCCGTTAGCTTGGGAAACCCCCAGAATTCGCTTGTCTGGTGAAGTACAACGGTTCATGTGACCCGTTTTGCACTGATAGCATCTTCCGCAGTAGGCCGTGGCGGGAGATACAACCCTCTCCCCGACATCGATGTCTTGGACACCTGAGCCAATCTCGACCACAGTGCCTGAGTATTCATGACCAAGTATCACCGGTGGCGTGTAGAAAGAACGGTCATGCTTGATGTGGATGTCACTCCCACATATGCCTGCCGCAGAAACCTCCACCAGAACCTCATTCGTGCCAGGGCGAGGCTTGTCCACCTCTCTGATCTCCAAGTTGCCGGCGCCTCGGGCCGTCTTCACGAGACCTCTCATATTTCCAGACCTGTGGCGCGTCTACTCTGCAGGACTATAGAATCTTGTGGCTTGACATTGCGCAACATGTAAGAGGTGAATCATGGCGTATCGCTGGAGCATCTCTCGAGTGCAGTGAAAAAACCAGAGGTCTCATCACCCTCATCCACCGAATGGACTCTGAAGGTCGTGCCCTGCTCATTACGCATTCGGTTTGCGACGTGTGCGCCGATGAACTTCTTCCGCACTCCTGAGAGCCTTCCCTTCCACAGGAAAATGCTCTTGGTTGCTTCGTCAACAATACAGTAGACGCTATGGGGGTCTAGTTTCTCCCGAGACAGATTGACCTCGATTAGTGTGCCGTCTTCCTGCATCTCGAATCCATCGGCCATACAGGTTCGTCGCTCCATCTTTTCATATGTCAGTTTGATACATTAACTAATCTCAGACACTTTCGAAGTTAGCTTTGACTGTCCCTCCGCAGTAGTTGCAGCGAGCCTCCAAGGGCCCGGTCCAATCAATGTCCTCATGTGTGAGCGAGGCTGCACAGGAGGGACACTTCTCTGGCAGTCGCACAGTCTTGATCTCAGTACCATCACTCCTAGTCTGTCCGCGATAGTGGTCGGGAATCACGAAGGAGGGAGGCTCCACTCTGAAGCCGCGTGTCACTTGAGAGCTAGCTCTACAGGCTGTTCTCATGGCGAAGACCATTGCGGCACAGAAGATGATGGGTATAAGGAGGAATAACAGGGAAAACCAACCGAATACTTCCCAGAATATCCCGAACAAGTTGTCGAAAATTCCAAACTGCAAACGATTTCTCCTCATGGGGCATTCGTGTTTGGTAACGTCCGGAGACTAGGACTTATTATCTTTTGTCGAACGTTTAGAGCCGATTCACCTGAGCAGGCGAAAGGCTAGCCTGCTCCCTCCTCTTCCGCCTCCAGTGTCAAAGCGGTGGCAACGAATCTGAAGGCGAATGCTAGCATACCCAGACCGAATACTATTCCTGCTACCGTTGGAAAGACACCATCAAAACGGGTGAGTCCAAGATAGACAAGTAGAAGTCCTGCGCCACCTCCAGCGCCAAGATGGACAAGACCGCCAATCATGGTCATAGCTCTGAATGCCAGCTTGCGCGGAAACTTCAATGATATGACTCTTCCAGATGCGCCATCTACTATTGCGTCGTATTTGCGAATGGAGAAATCGTACTTGATATGCCAGACTGGAACATGCACCAAGAACACAGCAGGAATATTGAGTTCTGAATTCATGCTCCGGATACTGTCGACCTCTTTCATTGCTTCTTCCCGCAACAGAGAGTTCATTCCACGCTTGGCTGATTCGATAGCCGCATCTCTTTCCACCTGTGTTGGGAGCAAACTCCCGGCTGTTTCGGCGACGAGGTCCTTGTCAAAGAACTCCTTTCGCTTCACCGGGACTTGATAGTTGAGAAGTGATTTGGGCATCTTCGCGTTGGCAGGAACAAAGACGTCTTTTTCCAGATCAATGTGTCCGTCCTCACTAACATCCTTCCACTTCACACCGCTAAAACGTCCCTTCCCCTCAAAATCAGGTTTAGACTGACTACCCATGTAATCGGCCTTCGCTTCTACCTCTACGACCCAAAAGGGATAGTATACAAGCTTGCTCTCCACAATCTTTGCCTTTTGCTCTAGATCCTTAGGAGCTCCAAGCTGTTTCGAAGCCCAACTCAGCATCTTCGCCCATGAATCGTTGAGGCTATACTGGAGACGCATCACGTAACTCTCTTTGAGAATCTCGCCCGTCCTCACTTGGACCGTTGTGCTACAGTATGGACAAACGACTGTGCTGCTATCGTATGGCACCTCAATGGGACCGTCGCAGTTTGGGCAGCTGATATCACTCATCTGATCTTCTCCTCCAGTCCTTTTATCGAGTCGGTGAAAGAGAAGCCTTCCTGGCGTTCTTTGGCGTCGGCTGTCAGTTCTATCTCATACCCCAGTGCCTTGCCAACGAAAACATAAGCCATGAAGAAAAGAATGCCTCCAATTGCAACCATGGCAATTGGAATCAAAGCGGCATCTCCATCAGACGAACCTCCGGCGAAGATTGCATAGGTTACGTATGGAGTGCCTTGAAATAGCAAAGCAGAGCCAATCAGCAAGAAGAAGCTGAGAAGCCAGTTCTTGACGCGATATCTCTTGGTCACAGGAAGTTCTCCAAGGACTACCTTACCAGTTGCTCCTGACACAGCAACACGGAAGGTACCTCCCCGATGCTCGTATCGGACCAGCCAGTACGGCGTATGAACATACGTGCAGGCATCTGCTTTCATGTCGAGTCTGTAGTCCAGAAGCTTGGTCATCTTTTTGTTCAAGTCAGCACGGTCTCGTTCGGACTTCTGATGGCGAGCTCTAACAGGGGCATCGTCTTCGCCTATCTCGGAGTTCAGGACAGAGGCTTGGCCAGTGTGCTTGATATCAAATGTTTGCGCTCCAGAATCATCGAGAGATTCGATTAGCTCTTGGATTCCAAAAGTGGCAGCATGCCGCCTTGCCAGCACCCACTCTGTTGTCTGCTGCGATTCTCTGGCCTCGACCTTCTCCCAGCGTTTGTTATTGCCGCTTCCCTTTTGATTCGCTCCAAAGTGATAGGTATCACATTGTGCATTTACTCTGAACGTCGGAATCCACTGCAATGACGGTGTTCCAATATCAATCTCCCTTGTGAACCTGGTTCCAACGGACTTGGAGGCCGCGAAATGTATCCAATCAGCGACCACATTCCTTACTTCATCCTCAGTGAGCTTGTTGGAGAGAAGTAGGTGTTCTTTCATCTCACTGCCGCCGACAGCAAAGGTGTAGCCGCAATACGGACATGTGGATATCACGTCATCTGCGCCTAGGGGATAGGGGGCATTACACATTTCACAACGGTACTGTACTAGTCCGGATGATTCCTCGTGTGTTGCCATGGTCTTCCAGTCCAAACAATCGCCCTGAATCTCACCCTCAGAAGAACCACAGCCCAGGTCTGTCCCACCACGCAGAGAATTGATGTCTGCTAGACCGTAGACCGAGAGAGTGAGTTCCTTGGTTCAACCGGCTCTTCGTAACCTATAAAAGATTGCCATGAGCAGCCGTCGGCAGCACCTCGTGGAGGTAAAACAAAACAATGAAGATTCCTGCAAGCATCCTAAAGAGACTTTACGTGAAGAACAGCCTGACCAACCTAGACGACGGCTTCAGCTTCAAGATCAAGAATTCGCTGTCAAATGGCACGGCGACCAGCATGTCACCTGTGACTGTAGACGGCGCCGAGTATGCACTCGACACGATCGTGATTAAGTCTCAGGATGGAGAGGTCAAAGCGAGCGATGTCACAGAATCCAATACATTCCTGATCAAAGTCGGAGTAGAGGTCGAGATTCACGTGAAGGCGGACCGTCTACCTGATGGCCCACACACGATTGGCATTGGGCTCGAAACGAAAGAGATTGGTGGAATCGCTTTCGAAGTTGACGACGAGATCTGAGAGTTGTGGTCAGAAGGAATCTTCCTTCTGTATCTCATATTCTCCTTGACGTCCTTCTCCGGACACTGTATTCAATCGACCAACCTACCGTTCAGAAGATGATGAGCGGTAAGGCGGTTGAGAGCAACAGTCAGCGCGCTTCATGATAATCCACCCACAATAGTTTTCTGCTTTGCATCATCTCACACTACGGTGGTTGATGCAATGTACGTGAAGATTAGGAGCGATGGAGCAGTTGGCATTGGACGTGCCAACGTAGGAGATGCCGAGATCACGCTGGGCTACGGCGAAGCCCACATGATTGCTGCGGCCTTAGAGAAACTTGCCCAGACAGCTCGTAGCTATAAGCAAGTCTACCACAAGACAACGGACGTGGGGGCAGGCAACAGAATCGAGTTTGAACGAGCTGAAGACGGAACAATCTCAATCGCTGGCGATAGGCAGCAATACTACTGCTCGGAGACTGAAATCAAGGAGCTTGCCGACAAGTTGAAACGTCTCCCTCCGGTCGAGGTTGCACCCGCGTCTGACTATGCTCAGAAGATTACACCCAGCCAAGGATACAGTATTGAGGTCACCAATGGAGGACAGGTTATGCGACTCAAGCTCGGCGAGGCGGCACTTGTGAAGACAGCCGTTCAAAGCAGCCTTGACAGCAGATACTTCGACGAGGAAATGGTATTCGGAGATCGGACACTCCGAGTGAAAAGAAGCAGCGATCTCAAATGGCAGTTATCAGACAAGTCAACCACTGTGAAGTTCACGGCCTATGAGGTGGAAGCTCTCATAGCAGGCTTGCACAACGGTATACTCGATGTTATTATGGATGTGGTAAAGTCATTGGGCAGCGATGACCTTGCAGACATTCGCGTGAAGAGCCAAGTGCAGCGCATTGAACAGGATTCTACCAAATTACTCAAAGAGCACAAGAGAGGAAAGAGCATAGTAAGAAACCTTACGAAGAATGCGAGAAAGATAATGGGACCTGGGGAAGATGCGGACGCAAGAACAGATCGATTCATAGAGATGTGCAGATTCGTTCATGGCAAGACGGACCCTCCAATTCATGGCCCACTGTTGGATCTGCTATCCGACACTTTCACAGGAGCGAAAAGATAGCCCTAAAAACTTGCCTCAGACTCTAGTACTGCTGTAGACCACGGGTATCGCTCGAGAACTCTCTGCATTAGTCTACGCACCTTACGCTCTTCTGAGGTTCCATCGTATGCTAGGAGAACGACAAGTCCTCCTCGAGTGCGCTTCATCTTCTGATACATTGTCTTGGTTGTGTTTATCGTGTCACAGATAACCATGGCATCGGCCTGAGGGATGTCGAGATCGCGTTCACCGACGGGAGACATTGCCAAGACGCGAGCGTTCTCGTTCTCTCTGAACTCTCTCAGCACCCCGCCCTTATCTCTAGTCTGCCCGGTTATGACCAAGACTTCAAGGCCGGCCTTGGTGAGGACGTCCCGGATAATCTTGACCATCTCGAGGTATGAAGTCAGGACCAGGGTCTTGTTGTAGCTCAAAGCAATCTCTAGTACCCGCGTTATCTTCGAAGGAATCGAAGGTAACGACCTGCGCAACTGGCCGATGTCGAAGTAACGTTTCAAGTAATCACTCCGGAACATCTTCAAGAACTGCTTCCGAGGCATTGCATAGATATACTTCCTCAGCATGAGCAACCCGGAGTAACGTCCCTTGAGTTCCTCGTCAACAGGAAGCCTCTCTAGTAGCAGATGAACTCGCCGCGCATCGCCCTCGATTAGATCCAGATTATCGTCCTCAGCCAATTGTGCCATGATCTCAGAGCGAGTGTTTCGAACCAACTCATCCAAGACTAAGGACGTTGACTTTAGTCTAATGTCCGTCACAGTGGCCACTTTCAAGAAAGTGGGCTCGAGGTATTCCTCAACGTCGGTGTCGTACAGGTCCTCCATTGAGATTACCTCTGCATTGGGTATGTGCTCCTTCAGTGTGTTCAATTCCTCACGAATCTCCAGCTGCTCCTTTGTGAAGACGGCATGGTCATCTCGGAGGGTACCACTCATCCCTATCAACCACTTGTCAGCGAATAGGCCGAGAATAGTCGGCCAAGGGAAGACCAGCGAGGTTTGTGTACCACTTCGTCGGACTAGTGTGTCGACTTCGTTTATGAGGATGGCATCATATGCCCCGAAGAGGCTCATGTCTTTCTCAGCTAGACTTGCCAATACCTGTGGCGTTGCCACTACAACTCGGCTCTCTCTAAGGACAGCTGGCCTTCTAGGAGAAGGGACTCTTGAAGATAGTTCGCCAAGGTCTTCATCGAGACCTCCGTATTCGCCTTTCAGGTAGTCTAGCGTTTCAGCGAGAGAAGATGATGAATGGACTAGGATTATGAATTTGAGGTTTCCAAAGCGTTCAGCAACCAACTGGTGTGTGACGAATCGTTTCCCCAAGCCACAGTCAAGCTCCAGAAGCAAGTTCGTTCCCTTCGCCTCACTGATTCTGTCGAGTATGTAGGTCTGATAGCCTCTGGGGGTATAACGTGGCTTTGTTTCTGACATCTTGGTAGCTCGTCGCTATGAATGGATAAGTACTCACCGTTTTCTGAGTCATTTCTTATTATTGGAGTTCTCCACGTCTTCTGGCGCTTCCACTAGCTCTTTCTTGTGAAGCGAGACTGGGCCACCAAGCACAGGAACTTCCTCGACAGGAACTTTAGGTTTCTTCCTCGGAATTGCCTTTCCTTGCAACCAAAGAGTGTTTGGAGGAATCACGCGATCCTTTGGTACGACAGAGTTGGCCGCTATGATCGAATTATCACCGATTACTGCACCAGGGAACACAATCGCGTAACCACCAACCACAACATTGTCACCCAGTTTGACTTGATTCATGTAGATCCCCTTGCCCTCATACATATGTCCAGTGATTACCGACCCATAGCCAATCAGAGAGTTCTTCCCCACTGTGATGCGGTCAGGAGTCATTATGCGGCCGTTCCCCACAATGGTCCCACTACCGAGCTTGGCACCGAACCAAGTATGCCTCCCCTTCACATCGATGAATATTGAAAAGAACCAGGCAAAGTACGGAAAGATCAGGTAGAACACTTCACGGAACTCATATAGAAGCCAGGCATCCGTTTCAAGCGGATGGAAGCCATCTTCAACATACGGTATGCCCTTTCGAACTAGTCGGAACATGACCGCGAGAACGCCAAGGAAGATTGCATAACAGATGAAGATGAGTGTCGGAAACAGCAGAATGAACCAGAACTTGTCGAAGACGACTTGAGGAAGAAGCCATCCGAACACATCACTGACCCATTGCTCATATGCGGCAAATATGCCACCCCAAGAGTCCACAATTCTGTCTGTATGCTCATACGCGATGAGGACTGCTGCAATTGTGGGGACTATGGCGACAGTGATGCTCGCAAGGATGGAAACGATCATGTATATGCCGTAGAAGATGGTTCTTAGCTTCATCACTCGACCTTCTTGATTTGGATTGCAGGGAGAAATCAGGCTCTATTTTAATCATGGCAATATAGCCATGATTCCAGGCAGGTTCCGTAGAGAAACAGATATAGAGGCATCCAAGACCGGGGGCCCTGCTTTCCGGAGAAGAATGGTGAAGATTACATGCCACATGACCTGATAATCGCGGGCACGGGACCGGCCGGACTGATGACTGCAGAGAGAGCTGCAGCAAAGGGTTTGAAGACCCTGGTACTGGAGAAGAGGAAGGCCGTTACGGACTCTCTAATGGGCGAGCTTGTGACTGACAATGCATTGAAGCTACTCAGAGTCAAGCCCACATCAGAGTATGTCGGGAACCGTTACACAGCAATTATTGGAGAAAGCCTGGACACAGGAGCAAACATAGTCGTGGGCGAGGGTCTTCTTGGCAACTCCTATCTGCTCGATGAGGACAAGTGCCAGGAACTAATGAGAGACAGGGCCGAGGCCGATGGCGCAGAGTTTCGCTACGGGACTCGCGTCCAGTCTGTTGTCAAGGAAGCAGACCAGGTCATAGGAGTCAAACATAGTGATGGCGAAGAGAGATCTCAACTCACTGTCGGTGCAGACGGAGCTTTCAGCAGAGTATCAGAAACTGCAGGTTTCACGCATCCCAAATGGCTTCTGTCGTACGGCATAAGATGGAAACTAGCCGACTGCAAGGGGGTGGATCCCAGCACGGCGTATTTCTACGTGGGCCGCGACGTCTCACTCGGCTACATGTGGCTGTATCCAAGAACTGAAACTGAGGTAAACCTTGGGATTGGTAGAGTGCCCTCATCAAGAGAGAACTGGGATAAGCTGCCTCCCCTGCTTGAGGTCCTCAAGAAGTACAAGAAGAGATTTCCCGAACTCAGAGATTCCAAGATTGTTGCACAGAATGGCGGTGCGGTACCTTGTGCAGGCATCATTCCAAGATTCACAGATGCTGGTGTTTCACTCTGTGGAAACTCGGCAGGACAGGTATCCAGCATAGTGGGAGGTGGCGTAACGACTTGCTTCCACGCAGGTACACTACTCGCCAAACATGCCAAGAGGGCTGTTGACGAAAACGACTTCTCCAAGAAGAGCATCCAGCAGTACGAGAAGGAGTATCGAAGATCAAAGCTGGCATGGAACATCCAGAATACTGGCAAGGGGATGTGGGCAGTCAGCAAGTACGCGATGTACAATGATCCATTGGAGGCAGCAGAAATCGTACTCGACCAACTGGATGCCAAGACACTCAACGCACTGATTCAGGGACAGGCCGGTGTCGCTGACATAATGACTTTGCTCTCCGACTTCCTTCCAATGGTTATGAGAATAGGGAAGGGATACCTCAAGGCAATCGCAGTGGGAGGGCTTTAGGAGAAGGACTTGCCTAGCAGGGTCTACCCCCCGCCTACCTTGCCAAACAGCAGCGGCAAGCGGCTATCAGGCTGTAACACGCTCATTTGGATACACCACGTATCCAGCGGAGTTTCTGCATAATACCGCAGCTAGACAGGATGCCTATTGATTATATTATACTTTTCTGGATGTGAACTGTAATCGCGGCAGAATGAACAGTCCCTCGGAAAAGTCTGAATGGTGCTAGCCCGAAACGACCCAATCCTTCTTCTTCGACAAGATTAGGAATATGTCATCGCATGCGGCCTGGAAGTCATTGTACATCCCATACTCTCCCCCCGCCGCATACGGATGGCCACCTCCTCCGAATAGACTCGCCGCGACATTACACAGAATCGAGTCATTGCTGCGTCTAAAGCCGAGCATACCTCCCTGGCTGACAGTGATGAGGAGATCAGCTACAGGCAGAATTTGACCCTCAAGCTCCAGATTGGTCGCGTCCGCTAGGAAAGTACCCAGGTCGGTTGTTGTGACACCGACCGGCATCTCTACAATTCTTACAAGTCGATCGTTGACAACTTGGTCGCAATGACACGCAAGAGCCTTCTTCATCTTCTTCAGTCTTGCCTTGCGGTATTCTCGAACGCGACTGTCCAGTAGAGAATCTCTGAATCTCTTCTTCTCATCATCCCAGAAACCTTCGATACCATCATTCGCGAGTGCAGTCAGCAGAGGCATGATTGCGTCAGTCACATCGTCCTTCTTGTTCATCGCCGCAAATCTGACTGTGGTGAGTGCATCCGTAAGCGCTACTGCCGCGTCCATCTCTCGAAGGTTGAAGTCAGTGTCATGTGCGATTCTTGCCAGTTGGCCAGAAATCTCATCTCG
>JBHLPB010000233.1:0-4185 GCA_048939905.1 Promethearchaeota archaeon | reverse complement strand
TTTCCCATCTTCTTCATTAGAGATTCATCATCGAGCAACTCGATTACAGCTTGCGCAAACTCTTCTGGTTCAAATCCCTTCGTGACAATTCCATCTTTCCCAGGTCGCACGAGCTCTGGTATTCCGCCTGCTGGTGTTGTGATCACTGGCAATCCGCACGACATCGCCTCTAGTAATACTAGAGGCATCCCTTCAAGTCTGGAATTCAACAGAAATGCGTCGACTGAGCACATAATCTCCTGCATATTGCTCTTCACACCTAGCAGATGAACATTGTCACAGAGGTCAAGCTCCTCGATTTTCCTCTCAACCTCAATTCGTGTAGGGCCATCACCCGCTATTATCAGTCGGACCTTTGGATGGTGATCAACGATGATCCTCAGGATTTCGATGAGGTTCACGACACGCTTGACCTTGCGGAAGTTCGACGCATGGAGCAGAATCTTCTCATCTGGATTCAGGGCCTTTGCCTCTTGTTCATCTCGGAGGGAAACACATCCACTTTCAACAATCAATCTGATACCATTTAGATGCTGAAGCTTCTGAACATCCACAAAGTTTGGGATTACGTGGATCTCTCTCTCAATCCCCATCTCATCCTGTGCCTTCTTCTTGAGGAATTCACAAACCACTGTGACCGCATCTGCGTTCTCCACCGTGTGTTTCACAACAGGCCGGTAGGCTGGATCAAGCCCTAGAGTGTGGACATCTGAACCATGCATGGTGACCACATATGGCACTCCTACAATTTCTCTCGCCATGTAGGCGGACATTGCATGGGGAATCGCATAATGAGAATGAATCAGATTGAGCTTCGAGTCTTCCACTGTCTTGATGATCTTTGACGCCAATGCCACAGTGTATGGTGGTCCGATTGTCTTGAAGAGAGGATAGTCGAAGCGGTCTACAAGGTCTACATGGACACCTGCAGTCTGCTCCCACATCAAGGAGAAGGGCCTTTGGTAAGATATGAAGTGAATTATGTGGCCCCTATGTGCGAGGTGCTGACCAAGTCTGGTGGCAAGATTACCTGACCCACCCATTGACGGATAAAGATTGACTCCTATCCTCAAGCAATACACCTTCAGACAAGAATATGATGCGACCCTTTAAGCCAAATGGTTTCGACATTGATCACTGGACCGCGGGTGTTAGTATTGTGCCAAAGCTTGATTAGTCGGGTCATATGAGTCCTCTGCATGAGCGACTCAACTGAGAACTCCGTTCTTGTAGTTGCTGCGCATCCCGATGACGAAACGCTGGGTGCTGGTGGGACTATTCGGCGGCATGTAGACCAAGGCATCCCTGTTGATGTCCATTGCATGACTGGGAACGATGCCAGAAATACCGAGCTCAAGAGCGCGTGCAGCGTATTGGGTGTCAGACAACTCTTTCTGAGTGAAAGAGATGACTTTGCCATTGATACCAAATTGACGAACGAGGTCATTGGTGCAATCCTAAAGACTAGCCCAACTGTCGTCATCACACATTCACCAGAGGACTACAATCAAAACCATGTTGAGTGCTCGCGGATTGTTGCAGAAGCTGTCGAATGGGCTTCTCACTCCACAGTTTTCGATAACGCGCACAGGGTGAGCAAGATCTACCACATGGAAGTGAACAATCTCCTATCCAGACCTCACGTACACGTTGATATCACGAGCACCTACTCGTTCGCGACCCGAGCATTGAAGGAGCACAAGTCGCAGATTCCAAAATCAGATCAATACTACCTGAAACTCTATGATGCAAGAACGCGCCTACGTGGTGTACAAGCATCATGCAACCGGGCAGAAGCGTTTAGAGTGTCCTTTCCTACCCACGCAGGTCCTTTCTATCCAAAGAACAGTGTTGACAGTCTGCTCTGATACCAAGCAATGACTATCCTGTACCACCTTCAGTCTTTCTCCTTCTGGCAGCTAGAAGAGCCTTCAGCTCTCCCATCATCCCACCCGGTCCTGACGGAGCCCTCGGCGGCGGCGCCTTTGCTATTGGGGCTTGGGCCATGGCCGGTGCATCAGCAGCAGCGGCAGCAGGTGATGCGGCGGCAGCCACACCTGTTCTCTGCAAGGAGTTAACTTTCGCCCCAATATTCTCAACTTGATTCTGGAGGTTGTACACGCTCTCCTGAAGCTCGGCAATCGCCTCGGTGAGCTTCGTAGTGATTATACTGACGACCTCTCCCAATGCCTTGATTTTCTCCTCAGTGGGGTCTTTGAGTGCCCATGAGAATTCCTCCATGATGAAGTCGTCGCCATCTTTGCTCATAATGTGGACCTCTACAGACCACAGTTTGTGTGGCATTGTCTATAAACATTGTCAGCGTGGACGATGGTTCCATGAAACGGCAGCACCAGTCCTTCATATTTCGGTGGTCTTGTTGAGCAAGCACAAAGCATTATCCTCATCGGATATGCAGCCAAAACCTTAACTCCCAAGAAACTCTGATGCATACTAGAGCATGCAACGCTAGCAGGGAATCTGCAATGAGAATACCTCTCGGTGCTCAGCGCACTCTCGGTGACATTTGGGTCAAGGTGCTGGCAGCATTGGCCCTACTAGTCCTAGCAATAGTAATCCTACAAGGTGTCTTTCCTCTAGGTGTTGTGCTGCTGGTGGCTGGAGTGCTGGCTGTCAGTGTGATCTTTGTGGGCGCAATGTGCATGGGCTGTCTTGACTCGGCACGTGAAGCATTGGAGTACTCTAGATCATCTACAAGTCCCGAAGAACCAAGTCACCCTGAAGTTCTGTGAGGTAGCTACGCCCTTGGTCATTCTGCCGCAACAGCCAGAATCAAACAGAAACTATGGCTTCCTTCACAGCGTTCTTGGCCTCTCTGATGATTCTCTCCACTGCCTCGGGAGAACGAGCCTCGCCAGTAATCCGTATCACAGGCTCTGTCCCAGATGGTCTGACTAGGACCCAGCCCTCTTTCATCGTGACTCCGAGTCCGTCGATAGTCAACACCTCAATAGTGTCAGGCATTGCCTTCGGAAATGTCTCTTTGAGGTACTCCATGACTGCCTCCTTCTTTTCGTTGGGACACTCCAGTTTGGCTTTCTTGATTGGGTATACCGGTATTTCCGAGATGAGACTTCCAAAGCTCTTGCCTGTCTTGGCCATCAGCTCTAAGACCTTACATGCAGTCAGAAAGGGCTCAGGCGCATGAAGGAAGTCCGCATAGATAAAGACCCCACAGGCCTCTCCCCCAAAGGCAGCTGAGCTGTTCCTCATCTCCATAGCCACGCGGATGTCGCCCACAGGCGTTCTAAGAGTCTTACCTCCGGCCTTTGCCACCGTTTCATCCAACACGAGTGAGCTGTCGACTGTAGTCACAATGGTCCTGTTCTCTGAGCTGCTGAGAATCTCTCCCGCAAGTAGAGCTATGACTCTATCTCCTCTTACCACTTCGCCCGTTTCGGTGACGAAAACGACTCTGTCAGAATCCCCATCATGAGCGACTCCCAAATCTGCTCCAGCTTCTTGCACGACCTTGATTGTGTCACCAAGTGACTTCTCATCTGGTTCTGAGTGTCTTCCGGGAAAGTGACCATCAGGTTGACTATTGATTGAGATTACCTTGCAGGCGAGCTTCCCCATGAGATAGGGTGTCATAACTGACGCGGCCCCATTACCGGGGTCCACTACAACACTGAACTGTTTTGATCTTATGAGCTCGGCATCACATTGCGTGAGTATCGAGTCTATGTGTTCGTTCACTGCGGTTTCGAGCAGACGTTCGGAACCCAAGTTGTCCCATGACGCTAGATTGAATTCGCCGCTTTTGTATACTTCCTCCAGTTTGGCTTCTTTGTCGGGTGTATAGCCCATGCCTTCATTATCCCAGAATTTGACTCCGGTGTACTCGGGAGGGTTGTGAGAGGCAGTGACCATCAACCCTGCCTCAAACTCTCGATGTTTTGTGATGAACGCCAACGTTGGTGTGGGAACCATACCCACCCTTACAACATTCACTCCTGTTGACAGGATTCCCGCAACAAGCGCATTCTCAATCATCTTGCTGGTCGTTCTCACGTCTCGTGCAACGGCAACCGTACCCCGTTGTAGGTATGTTCCCAGAGTCTTACCAAGTCTGAGTGCCATGTCCAGACTGAAATCATCTCCATAGACCTTCCTCACACCCGTAGTGCCGAACAACTTGTCACTCATGCTGCTCACCCCTGT